>JAMOVB010000034.1 GCA_027061705.1 Desulfurococcales archaeon | reverse complement strand
AGTGCTCCCGAGGACAGTGACTATGACGTCAGCGTCCTCAACGCCGTACGTGTCTATGATGCCGTCGCCGTACCTCCTGCCGGTCAGCTCGTACCACTCCTCATTAACGCGCTTGACAACCTCCTTAGCCTTCTCCATAGCCACCATCTGCGGGACCTTATGCTCGAAGTAGTAGTCGTACAGGTCGAGAGGACCGAAGGAGACCGGGTTGGCCGGGTCTAGCTTGACCTCAACCTCCTTACCAAGGTAGTCTATGAAGGTCTTCTTACTCACCTTCCTGTACCCGCCTAGGAACTCGTGCGCCGCCTCCTCAGGAAGCATGTATATGTCCTCGAGCGTGTGGCTCAGCACGAACCCGTCGAGGTTTACGGCGACGGGCAGCAGCACGTCCGGATCCTCAGCTATCTTGAACGCCTGTATGGTCGTGTCGTACGCCTCCTGAGTATTCTCGACGAACAGCTGGATCCAGGAAGCGTCCCTCATACCCATCGCGTCGCTGTGGTCGCAGTGTATGTTTATGGGGGCTGAGAGCGCCCTGTTGACTACGGCGAGCACTATCGGGAGCCTTAGGGAGGACGCTATGTAGAGTATCTCCCACATCAGCGCGAGGCCTTGGGAAGCGGTGGCGGTGAAGGCCCTAGCGCCGGCCGCGGCAGCCCCTACGACCGCGCTCATGGCCGAGTGCTCGGACTCGACCGGCACGAACTCCGTGTGGACCTCGCCGTTAGCGACGAACTCGCTGAACCTCTCGACGATTATCGTTTGCGGGGTTATCGGGTAGGCGGCCACGACATCCACTAGGGAGTGCTTCGCGGCGTACGCTACCGCCTCATCACCGTTTACGGCCATCCTAACCTGCTTCTCGAGAGGTATCTTGGGTACCTTACCACCCGACACGCGTGACCACCCCCTCAAACCTTCTTAGTCTCGGGAACCATCTCGATCGCCTTAACCGGGCATTCGTGGGCGCATATGCCGCATCCCTTGCAGTAGTCGTAGTTAACGCTGATCTTCTCACCATCCCACAGTATCGCGAAGTCCGGGCAGAACACCCAGCACGTCATGCACTTAACGCACTTACCCTGATCTATGACGGGCTTGAAGGCCCTCCAAGACCCCGTCTTATACTCGAGGGAGAGCTTGTAGGGGAGGGCCGCGAAGGGCAGGTCCCTCCACCCGCGGGGCTCCTTCTTAGACTCAGCCACTCCTAACCACCCCCTCAAACCTCCTTCGTTGATTCGTGAGCCTTACGTATGAGCTCCATGTTAGCCTCACCCAGCTTCCCGGGGAACCTAGCCTTAACGGCCTTCTCAAGATTCTCGAAGCTCGCGAGCGGGTGTGCCTTCAGGAACGCGCCGATCATCGCCGTATTAGTTATCGCCCTCTTAAGAACCTCGAGGGCGAGCCTCGTGGCCGGGACGGCGTAAACCCTATACTCACCCTTCCTAATCCCAAGCAGCCTGTAGAGCTCCTCAGCATCGCCCTCGAAGTTAACGACTATAGTCCCTCCCTTCTTAAGACCCTCAACAACGTTGACGGTCGTGAGGAGCGTCGGGTCCAGAACAACCACGGCGTCCGGCTCGTAGACCATGCTGTGAATCTCTATCGGCTCATCACTAATCCTAGTGAACGCGAGGACCGGCGCGCCGGCACGCTCCGGGCCGAAGGCGGGGAAGGACTGAACGTGCTTCCCATCCAGCATGGCGGCAGTCGCCAGCAGGTTCGCCGCGGTCCACGCGCCCTGGCCGCCGCGACCGTGCCAACGAACCTCGAACATCCTAAATTCACCACTTTAAATTAGGTCAAGACAATATAAGCGTCTCCCGCCGAAAGCCGGGGGCTGCGCCCACACCCAAGTAAGAATGCGGTCATCCCCAAGTAATACCCTGAATTTACCGTCAGTAAAGAGCCTCACGTGGTTTCGGTCTTAACTATTCTGAGTAGCACGTCGTAAGGTAATGGTCTATCAATGCAGATAGCGTGCGTTAGGTACTTCGCTTCCGCACCGCCTGTCTCACTCCCCTCTTTATCATCCTCTTTAGTTACGGCTATGCACCAGTCCTTACTAAGCCTCGTCAGGCCGCCATGAGCTATGAAATTCCTAACAGCATACGGAGCCGGCTGAAGCTTCGTTACCGGGTATAGGCATATCACGTCTTTACCGCCTATCTCTTCCAAGAGCTGAACCTCACTAACATCATACCTCATCCTAAGTTCAAGGAACCTCGGCACGAAATAGCTGAGAACCCTCTCCGGGTTTTTCATTAACTTGGTTATTTCATTAAGTAGAACTATCCTCGCTCCCGGCTCAACTATACCTTCATAGAGTGCGGATAGAGCAAGTAGGTGAGGCGGGTACTGCTCGGTAGTGCCTGCCCCACTACCGCCATCCCCTCCTCCCCTTTCCGCTTTCCGCTCAACACCCTCAAACAAAACTCTTAGCGTTTCCAGCGTTAGGCAGGCCTTATGATCCTCGTGATGGTCGCCTCCCTGAGCGTTACTGACGCTGCTGAAGGCTTCATAGAGCGTCAGTAGGTAAGACATTAAGCTACCGCAGATTTCAAGACCCGCTACTAGCGTGTAAGGATCCAACTTCCATTTGCGGTAGTTTTTATATAGTATTTTCAAGAGACCTGCTTTCGACTCTCTGCTTTCTTCGAACTTTACTATAGGCATATACTCGTGAGTTAGGTTGCTATCTTTAATCAATGCTATTGCCCAATGGAAGAGCCCTAGCCTAGCAAGGTATGCTATGAGGATAAGTTTAACTGCTTTCTCCTCCTCATCACTAAGTTCACTCATGCTAATCGGTATTGACGCCACAAGCTCATCTATCAAACCCCTTAAGCTAGTCACCCGCTCTATCAGCCCACCTACCTTCCTACGCAATTCCTTACCTTCTCTTATATGTGACGAACCTAACGGTAGGGCCGCATCGACCAGCTTGCGGTAGTAATAGCTTATGCCGCCTCCCTTTGAAGTCATCTCATAAAACTCTCGCTCGTTAAGCTTACCTATAGAGACCGAAACGGGGTCGCTGTTATAGAAATAGGTTCTGAAACTCACAGTAGGGGGCGTGATGTCGCCACGAGCTTCAAGGTTCTTAAGTAGCGTTGAAACTATCCTCAGCGCCACTACGTTATCCAGAGAATTAACGGCATGCGCCAAAGGAGGTATAATCGTGTTTGAACCGTGTGTAGTATCATAGAATAGCACTATACTTAGGTTTGCCAAGTTACTGGTTTCCTTCTCCACTTCATCCTCAATATCTCTAACCAAACTATGAACCAGGCCCTCGAGGATGGATGCCCTTAGCACGGACTCCATATTGAGCCTCTCTGGGTTTTCCTCTCTAAGCAGTACTAAGCTACCGTCAGGGAACCTCACAGTAATGTTAAGAGGCACGACGACTAAGTA
>JAMOVB010000033.1 GCA_027061705.1 Desulfurococcales archaeon | reverse complement strand
ATTCGCTTACTCCCGTCCCCACCGCCATCCTCTCTCAGCGGCTTGAACTTAACGACGTATGGGACTACGCCGTCAAGCGTCGGGGCGGTCCTCCTTATGGTTGCCTTAACCCTCATACCTATGTGCACCTCCTCGGGCTTAACGTCGGTGAGCTGCGCCAGCACCTTAGCCTCGCCTAGCTTAATTATCGCTATTATTAGTGGAGCATGTTTCTCAAACCCCTTTATGGGGACGTTAAGTACCGTGTAGGTTAGGACTTCCCCCTCTCTAGGTAGTTGAATCTCTATTAAGTCTCTAGACCCGCACCTAGGGCAGGCCGCTTTGGGAGGGTACGTGACTAGGCCGCAGTTATTGCATTTAGTCCCTGAAAGCCTTATGAGCCTATCGCGGAGCCTCCAGATCCTCTGGATTGTGGTCAAGCAAGCTCACCTCCTAAGAACGATTGTAGTTACGTTTGAACCTATCCCGCCAACATTCTGAGCGAGCCCGACCTCACCCCCAACCTTAACGCCGGGGAAGTCGCCGCGGAGCTGCATGACAACCTCACCTATCTGGTAGACACCCGTAGCCCCTACGGGGTGTCCCCTAGCCTTCAGCCCTCCCGAGGGGTTGAGCACGGGCTTGTCGCCTGGACGGAACCGGCCCTCAGCCCACATCTTAGGTGCCTTACCGCGCTCGGCAAACCCTATCTCCTCAATGCTTATGGCGGCCACGATGCTGTAGGCGTCGTGGATCTCCGCCACGTCAATATCCTTAACGCTGACTCCAGCCATCTTGAACGCCCTCTCAGCTGAGAGCCTAGCGGCTATGAAGCGATCCAGCTCGAACCTGGAGGATAGGTCCGGACTATCTAACGCGTTGCCTATACCTACTACCTCAACAGGCGTGTCGTTAACCCACTTAAGATCCTCCGGCACTAGGTAGAGCGCCGCCGCCCCGTCGCTCAGGGGGCATGAGTCGTAAAGCCTGATAGGGTCTGCAATTACTGGCGAGTTATTAGCGATCTCAAGCGTTATCTTCTTCCTCAGCTGGGCGTAGGGGTTCTCATAGGCGTTATCGTGCATCATCACAGCCCAAGCACTCATCTCATCCCTGCTAACGCCATGCTTGTTCATGTAGTACCTCATCACGAGGGCGTTGAGCCCGGCGAAGCTAACGCCGTAGATGAGCTCGTAGTCAGCGTCGGCGGCGTAAGCAAGGCCCCTGGCAGTATCTGGTGTGGGTCTCTCGTGAAGCTTCTCAATACCGACCACCACAACCCTCCTGAAGAGTCCGGACGCTATTAGCGAGTAGCCGGCTAGGAAGGCAGCGCCTCCAGACCCGCAAGCACCCTCAGCCTTGAAGCCGCTGATCCCCCTCAACCCGGCATGATCTGCTATGAGGGCCGCTAAGTTCTCCTGTTCCACCAAGCTGCTCAGCATGTTACCCACAACTATAGCGTCGGGCTTCTCTCCTCCCGCATCCTCGATCGCCGCCAGCAGGGCCTCGACAGCCAGGTCTCTGAACGAGTCGTTAACGTGCTTACCAACCTTAGTTAAGCCGACGCCAACCACGTATACGCCGCCCATTACTCAGCACCCTTATGCTTACCCTTACACCTCATTATGACTACGTAGAAGCCTCCGCCGCTGGCCTCACCTAAAAACAGCATCTTAGTCTTACCTATCCTGCAGCACTTCTCAAGCCCCTTAACAAGCGATAGCGCTGCGGCGACAGGTCCTCTAAAACCAGCGCTTAAGACCTCCTTCACGGGGCTTAGGTCGGCCGCCTTAAGCTTAAGAGACGCTATGGCCTTCTCAAGAACCTTCAACTTACTCATGTAGCCGCTCACAACCTTAATGTTACTCATCCTAACCCTGCTCTTAAACAGCTTCTTAATAACTCTAGGCAGGTTAGAGAGTGTTATCTCGGACAGCAGGTCGGAAAGGGCGCGCTCGTCAGTTAGGGACGTCCTCATAAAGCCCATGAATTCCTTTCTAACCTCATGCTTTAGAATGTCGATCGGGCCCTTCTTATTGAACTCGACAGCGACTGAGGCGGCTGGGGCCTCACCACGCACTACCACCATGACTGAGGGTACGACCTTCAACGCGTGCTCTATACCATCATCTATGGAGTTAAGGATAGTGACCTTCATGCTTCCGAGGCCTAGGAGCTCGGGAACGACGTGGAAGTCGGGTGGGTGGTTGTTCGTATCAGCAACGAACACGAGATGTGTATTAGCTGTTAGGTCAAGCTTGCTAAGAACCTCGTAAGCCATAGTTATCTCGTCCTCGTCGCTGGAGGGCGACGGCACCCTCCTCCCACCCACATCCACAGTGTTGGAGGGTATGTACGTCGCCCACCCTTTTATCGATACCATAGCATCCCAACCTAAACGAAAGTGGGGTGACACCCTTTTATGATTTTAGGTTTTTGTTGAAGGTGAGCATAAACAATTGTCGTAGATTTTCACACGCGTAAAGTAACCCCGGCGGGGCGTGATGGTGATTTGCGGTGAGGCTTTTAATGATGTCGAGTAACATCAATGAACGGTAGTGCGCTTGGCGAGAGGGCTAGGCAGCATCAACCTAAGCTTAGAGTATTCGAAGAGGTATATGATCCTCGGCCTGATCGTCGGTATCGCTGCCTATGCCGTCATATTTCTTTACATATATAAGGGGCATTTCCTAGAGTTCTTCGCGATAATATCGCACGGGAACGCCGAGGACGCCGCGATAGCGTACGTGGCTAGGGTTGCGGCCATAGTGTGCCACGCCCTAGCTTGGTGGATGGTCATAAGGCTCTTCAGGAAGGGGGTGTCCCCCCTCAAGATACTTGAGATTACATTCGCCGCGATATTCGTTGAGTTCATAGTCCCGATAGGAGGTGCTACGGAGGTTGCTAAGCTATTCCTAATTCTCAAGATGAAGGTGCTCAACCGCGAGGAGGGTGTGGCGTCGATACTCATTCACAGGATACTCATCTCAGGCGCCATACTCGTCACAACGCTTATTTCGCTATTCTTAATATGGGCGCCGCCAGCCCTCTTCATATTCCTAGGCATACCGGCCGGCGTGCTCTGCGCGATGAACGCCGGCGTCTACGTCCTTCCCAAGTCCAAGCGTGTTGAGAAGCTAGCCCACAGGATACTTTCAAGATTCGGCGTCAGCGTGGAAGGCTTTGCCGAGAGCTATAAGAGGTGCTTAGCCAAGGTCAAGAAGAACTGGAAGTTCCTCATACCTGCCATACTCTTCGCGTTTGGCGAGCGGTTCTCCAACGCTGTCTTCGGCATAGGGGTCGGCGGGATAGCTGGGGTGCATCTAACGCTGCCGCAGGCATTCCTAACGTTCGACTCCCTCTACACGATACTCTGGCTACTCCCGGCAATAACGCCAGGCGGGATAGGCATCTACGAATTCATACAAACGCTCCTCCTGAGCTACA
>JAMOVB010000032.1 GCA_027061705.1 Desulfurococcales archaeon | reverse complement strand
CACCAGACATACACACACCCCAGCAAGCTATGAGGGTGGCGTTCAAGATAGGGTTACTGATGAGGCTGACCGGCAGGGTTAAGCGTGGCTTAGGAACGATACGTCAGGACCTCAACGTCTCAATAAGGGGAGGCGTTAAGACCGAGATAAAAGGCGTTAGCAAGCTTGAGCTCATACCGAAGATAATCGAGTATGAGGTGATGAGGCAGTTAAGGCTTAAGGAGATCACGGAGGAGCTTCGGAGGAGAGGCGTTAAGGAGGACATGCTTAAGTACGAGGTTAAGGACGTAACACATATCTTCAAAGACTGCAGAAGCAGGCTCGTTAGGAAGGCGTTACGGAAGGGTGAGCATGTCTTAGCAACTCCGCTACGCGGCTTCGCGGGTCTGCTAGGCATGGAGGTTCAGCCCTCAAGGAGGTTTGGAACCGAGCTCTCCGACTACGCTAAGGCTTGGGGAGGTGTTGGAGGAATAATACATAGTGACGAACTACCAGCTTACGGCATAGGGGAGGACATTAAGAACAGGATCTACAGCGAGTTAGGGTTGAACCCAGGCACTGATGCCTACGTTCTCGTAATTTCGGATCCCGAGCGTGGGGAGAGGGCACTACGGGCTGTGGTTGATAGGGCTAGGCAAGCCCTGCATGGAATACCTAAGGAGACAAGGGGCGCTAACCCGGATGGGACCACTAGGTACTTACGCCCACAGCCGGGTGCGGCTAGGATGTATCCCGAGACTGACGTGCCGCCACTGAGGCTGACCAACGACATACTTGAGGAGGCCGAGTCGTTAAAGCCTAAGCAGCCGGAGGAAGTGCTTAATGAGCTGATTAACGTACATGGCGTAAGCCCCGAGCTTGCTAAGCAGTTAGTTAGGGATCCGATGCTCTTCACCTACCTAGACCTCGTTAAGGACCTTAAGGGCGTCGTCGAGCCTAGGTTAGTAGCGTCAACGCTTCTAATACATTTAAGGGGACTTAGGTCTGAGGGCGTCGACCCCTCAACCATACCTATCGAGGTGGTGGCTAAGGTCTTAAGGAGTGTTGGCGAGGGCTTAATAGCTAAGGAGGCCATACCTGACGTTCTTCTAAAATACGCTAGGAAGGGAGGGGATATAGATGCAGTTATAGAGGAGTTCAGAGGGTTAGGTAGGGATGAGCTTGAGAGGCTTGTTGATAGAATTATTAAAGAGAATGCCAACATCATAAGGAGTAGAGGTGAGAGGGCCTTCGGCCTAATTATGGGTAGAGTCATGGCTGTTGTCAGGGGACGTGTCGACGGTAAGGTCGTAGCTGATACTGTACGCAAGAGACTTGCCGACTTTCTCAGGCAGGGAAGCTGACCTTAACCTCTAAGCCTGGCCAACGCTCTCCTAACACTCTCCACATATCCTCCCTCCTCACTAAGTAGTTTCTTAAGTCGCCTCACATGCATGGTACTAAGGCCGGAACCCTCGGCAACCTCCTTAACATTAACCTTCCTGCCCATGGCCAGGGCAAGCGCCAACATTGCCAGCGCCACCTTGGCTCTATCCGTTCTTGAGCGGAGGCGTGGAAAGGATGCCATGACGTTAAGCGCTAACCTCACACACTTATCTCCGACTGCCTTGCTAACGACTTCGGGCCTCCTCTTGAGAACCTTAATGCGGTGCCCGCTACCCTCAACGAATTCTTTAAGCCTGCTTGAGTCTATGACTACGTCACTAAGCCGCTTTCTAGACTTAATATGCTCCATAACCCGCAGATACTCCTTAGTTAGGCGGGAGAGGTGGGCGCAACGGCGAGCCCTGCTTAAATCGGCCCTGCAGGAGGCGGGGTTGAAGCCCGGTACGTCCTCCTCCCTCCTTGAAGGTGTGCTCACGTAGATTCTATCCACTACGCTGCCACACTTAACGCATATAACATCCCCCCTCTCACTATCCCATACAAGCTCCGTTGAGCCGCACCAAGGACACCTCATACCCCTCTCCCTTGGTGGGGGCGTCGGTATTATCATTTCTTAATTGCTAGGTGAGAAGTAGGTGGTGTGGGGGAGTGGTAGCGTGAAAGTTTCAATAGGTCGTGACAGGCCAGACAGGAGGTTGCTGATCGGGTTCTTAGTAAACCCTATAGCTGGTATGGGCGGTGCTGTAGGGCTTAAGGGAACGGACGGTGACCTGGTTTACGAGGCCCTGCGTAGGGGGGCAAGGCCCGTAACACCTGCTAAGGCTATTAGGTTTCTACGTGAGCTGAGGTCGCTTGGCCTAAAGTCACGCATACTCTCCGCAGGCGGTGTTATGGGGTGTAATTACCTCGAGTCCGTAGGCGGTTTGAGCTACGAATGCCTTGACACCCCACCACCGCACGTTAGGAAGACAACACGGGGTGACACAGTAACCGCTGTTAAGAGGATGTTATCCGCCAGCACTGACGTGATAGTTTTCGTCGGCGGGGATGGCACGGCTAGGGACGTCGGCAGCGTCACCGACGGCATAATACCTATCCTAGGAGTTCCTTCAGGAGTGAAGATGTATTCGGGCGTGTTTGCCACATCGCCCGAGGCCGCTGCCCACATAATCAAAGCACTTGAGGATGGTTCGGGCGAGGTCGTCATTACCGAGTCCGTGGTTGCTGACGTCGATGAGGAGGGGCTTAAAGAGGGTGTCATAAGGGTTAGGAGGTATATGAATGTTGAGACTCTGCGTCTAAACGGACTTACCGTGACTACTAAGGACTTCGCCAGTAGTGGGAGCTATGAGGAGAAGTATGCGGTTGCCAAGTACTTCGTTGAGGAGTACCTTAGAAAGGATAAGCTATACCTACTAGGGCCTGGCTCCACAGTTAAGGCCATAACCGACGTGTTAGGCCTAGGGAAGACGTTGTTAGGGGTAGACGCCCTGTATAATGGCAGGATTATCGCCATGGATTTGAGCTGCTACGATATAATGGATTTGATAAGAAAGTTTAAGGAGGCGTACATAGTTGTCACCGTCATCGGTGGCCAAGGATATGTCTTCGGTAGAGGTAATCAGCAGTTCACGCCCGAGATAATAAGGTCTGTGGGTAAGGACCATATAGTGATAATCGCCACTAAATCGAAGCTAGCTAAGCTCCGATACCTTCTAGTTGATACCGGCGATCCGAAGCTTGATAGGGAGTTGAGCGGGTACGTTAGGGTGCTAGTAGGGTATAGAGAGGAGAGAGTTGTCCGTCTACTACCTGCCAGCGATCCCACCGTCCTTAGAAGCTCCGGTGCTGCGGCGTCTAGCAAGCCACCTGTATGAAGGCACCATGGTTCTCGGATGGTTTGCCTTCAGAGCGTCTAACCTGCCCACCGAGGTGCGTGTCGGGCTCTTCTTAACAGCTCCGGGGTTTTCGTAGGACTCCCTGATTATGTCCTCGTACGCCCTAGCTATACTGTCTATAGTCTCCTTACCCTCGCACTCAGTCAGCTCGATCATATGGGCCTCCGGAAC
>JAMOVB010000031.1 GCA_027061705.1 Desulfurococcales archaeon | reverse complement strand
AGAGAGACAGTAGTCATTAAGGGTAAGCCCCTCAAGCTAAGGAACTGCACCTACCTAATCCTTGGTAAGGATCTTGAAAGACTCAGGAATCAGCTAATGCGCGAGCTCAGAGAAACTCACCTAGCCGGTGAGCTGTTTAAGTGGCTATCGAACCCTGAACTATTCAGGAGGAACGTGGATGCTATAGTTGCTGAGGCCCGCAGACACGGGGTTAAGGTAGGTAGTCCCTACTTCGACCCCTCCGAGCTCATAAGCAAGTACGTCAACGACGATGTTGTGACTCTAGTGTTCACGCCGAGCATAAGGACCGCGGAGAAGCTAGCCGCTAGGGTTAAGTCGCACCTCCCCCAGAAATTAAGATGTCTTGTCGCAACCCACCACCATCTAGTCCGGAGGGACGTTAGGAGGGAGGTGGAGGCTAAAGCCGCTGCGAGACCGCCTCAAGTTAAAGTCATCATTACGGTGCGTACCCTGCTTCAGGGTATAGATCTCCCGACAGTAGGGAGAGTAGTTCACTACGGACTACCATATGAGGTTAGGGAGTACATGCAGCGGGAAGGTAGGAAGGGTAGGCGGTCGTGGATAGGTGAGACGGAGTCAGTCATAATTCCTGTGAGTAGGTGGGATCGAGAACTCGCGTCCATGGGTAGGGACGGGTTACGGGAGTTTGAGAGCATACCTTTAGAGAAGGTCTACGTGATCACAAGGAATAAGTACTCACTACTCTTCAAGTCACTCTACAAGTTGCTCTCAAACTCCCCGCTCACTGACGAGGAGCTCAAGCTACTTAACGATCTAGGCTTAGTCACGCTCGACGGCGGCCACGTATCGCCCAACGATAAGGCGTTTGATGTTTGGAGGAATTTAAACTTCTACGAGTACGGCCCGCCCTACGGGATTAAGCGGGTGTTAAGGAAGGGAGGCAAGGAAGTCCTGCTTGAGGAGGTGTCAAGGAGGGATCTAGTTGAGAAGTACCAGTCGGGGGCGCTGGACCACTCAGAGGAGGCCGTGGTGGTTAAGGCTGGGTACTCCGGTGTGGAGGAAGTTAAGATAGCCGACGTTATCGAAGAGGTTGAGGAAATCCCAGACTGGCTTAAACAGGCGATATCGTCTTACGAAAGCATAAAGCTTAGGTGGGGGGAGAAACCGAACATCCTGCTTGACATGGCTCTAGGCAAGCTATCAGCGTCAGTAGAGGTCGGGATTTACATACCTCATAATGGTTTCGGGAGGCTTACCGAGAAGCCCTTAGGCGTCGTGTGGAGTGTTGAGTCTAGGAATCGGTTTAAGCTAGTGGCGTTTCGAAACTCCCTAATAAGGCTGTATGATAGGGAAGCGATACTGCTGGGTGGCCCGACTGAGGGTGTGTATAGGGATATGACGTACGGCTTGATTAGGGTTCTAGACCCGGCAACGGAGCTTGAGGATTTAAGGGTGGCGTCAGCGGCGCTAATGCTCATTCTGAGGCTTGCGCGAAAATACCTGATATCCTTTAGGGAGTTGAGGGTAGCTACCTACAGGCATAGCGGAGGGAGGCTGGCTGTCGCCGCCGTGTGGGAGCCTGAGGCGTCGGGCCTGCTAGAAGTTTTAGATTGGAGTGAGGTCTCTAGAATTGCTAGTGAGTTCAGCGAGCCTAAGCTATGGTTGCAGCTCCTCACACTAATCGATGATGAAGCTAGGGATCGTGTCCTACAGGCGGGCCTTAGATGGGAGGACGTCAGAAGCATGGCGGCTGAGCTGGCCATGTGGATAGGTGGGTGCTCCATCATCGAGCTACTGGGCCGTAAGGTAGTAGTGCCTAAGCCCTCAAGAGAGCTTGGGATCCACGTTATCGAAGTTACCGTCGGGGATAAGGGTACGTTCAAGCTAGGATACTTTGATGGCGAAGCATTCGATATACGTGAGGTTAGCGAGGCAGGCCTTCCGAAACACGTGCAGTCCTGGATTAGGGATAAGTTAGCGAAGATTCTGGATGAGGGCGGCGTCTTAGTTACAGCCACGGATCTTAGAGAGTACTTATTCAGCCGCTCCGCAACCTTAATGCTTGACACGCTGATTAGCGAGGGCAGGCTCGTCAACCCGTTTAAAGAGCTTAAGAAGGTGTTGGGGGCTAAGTTCATACCGGTAGACGACAGCGTCTTCAGAAAGGCTGTCGGCGGTAGATTACTGAAGTCCGTCTTGAGAGGACCTCTTAAGGGCGGGGAGGGAGGCCGTGAGGAGATGATGGTTACGTTACTGACGGAGTACGGCGCTTACCTAGTGGTTAAGGAGCTATCCGGCGGTAAAGGGGCTTAACGCTCTATTATCTCTATGTAGGGGTTATACCGCGAGAGCATGTTACTGATCTTCCTCATCATCTTATACAGGTCTGACGACCTCACAGGCGTTGACAGCGGGATCAGTCTGAGCGTGAACGTCAGCCTATTACCTCCTATGGAGTTTATCGGGACCCTAGACTCATCCATCCTGAACGGCGTGCCGCGCACGGCCTCCTTAATTAGCTGAAGCATGTCGTCAAGCGTTATGTTCTCCGGCTGATCTATGCTTATGCGCATCGACACGCATGGCGTGTACTCACGGATCAACGCCTTAACTAGCACGGAATTCGCCATATACACTCTATTCCCGTAGAGATCCTCCAAAACCGAGTTGAAGGGCTCTATCTCAACTATCCTTCCACGTAAGGGCTTTATCTGGCCCGGTAGGTGTACTTCAATCCATGTTCCTCTAGCGTACCTCTGCAGCTGTATAGTTATGAATGCGGTGAACTCCCTAATCTCGTAGTAGAATAGGACGAAGAGCATGATGCCCAACGCTATGACGACTATGTAGGGGGTTAGTGAAGCGGTTACGGACTCCACCACACCTAAGATAACGACTATTATGACTAGGAGGTCCAGTATCCTTATGAGCATTGACTTGGTGCTGGCTGAGATAAGGCCTCTCTGCCTTAAGGTGGAAACAAACCACGATATAAGGTACCTTATCAGAAGAACTACGGCAATGAATATGAAAACGTAGATTATCTTCTCCTCAAACCCCGCGAAGCTCAGCGTTATGTGCATCACTGCATCCTCCGCTAACCCTTGAATACCTTGACCACATCGCTATCCTTAGCCACTACAAGTAGCTGGTAGCCGTGCATTAAAACGTCATCGCTCTGCGGGACCTTAAACCCCGTCCCGTCGAATATCAGCAGTATATTCACATCCTCGGGCAGGTCTAGATCCTTAACCCTCTTGTTAACAACCTTATCCGTCTCGGAGAGCGTGAGCATGTATAGCTTGAAGTCCCTAAATGACGCGAGCTTCTTAGGCTCGTTCAGCGCCTCGAGGTATGAGCGCACGACATCAGCTATTACGGAAGGGAGGGTTATAGACACTCCTAGCTCAAGCCTATTTATGAGCTCAGCAACCTTCGGGTTCTTAACCCTAGCGAGCCTGAAGGGAATCTTATAGAGCTTAGCGACCGTGAGAGCGAATATGTTAACCTCATCCTTATCCGTCAGGGCGAGCACGGCGTCA
>JAMOVB010000030.1 GCA_027061705.1 Desulfurococcales archaeon | reverse complement strand
GGCAAAACTTCTGAGAAGGTAACGCAAATAAATCCCGCCAAACCAAAAACGAAGTGGAGGTGCGGGGCCGTAGTTTAGCTTGGGAGAATGCGGGGCTTGGGTCCGCACACGGAAACGGCAAGAACCCCCGTGGTCCGGGGTTCAAATCCCCGCGGCCCCACCAGATAAACTTACATGAGTTCTAATACCGTTCTTATCGACTTTAACCTGCTTGGGCCATGTTGTCTGCGGGTAATGGATAATGAACGGCGGGTTTCGTGATTTTTATAGATAAAAGTCGTGATACCGAAGCTATACATAGCATGGTTAGTGGGGGGTGAGTACTGTGAAAGGCTCTGGAGTTGCGGTTGTTGAGATACCGTTGCCTGAAGAGGTAGTAGAGCTGGCTAAGGCTAGAGGTGTGGATCCTAAAGAACTTGCTGAGGCGGCGAAGAAGCTTCTGATCCTTGAGATCGTTGCTATGGGGTCTAAGCTTAGCATGAGGGATGCTCTCGAACTCGGTAAGGAGGTGACTAGGAAGGCTTGGGAGAGGCTGAAGATAGCTGAAGATACTTGCGCTCTGCTCCGTTAGGGAGAGGAGCACGAGGGAGCTCAGGGAAGCCCTAGGGATCTCGAAACCCCTCCTCATAGCCCACCTAAGGCAGCTAATCAACGCAGGCTTGATAGAGTCTAGGGCCGAGCTGGATACTGAAAACTACGTTGTGAGGAAGTACTACAGGACTAAGGAGTTCTCACTGGTCGTGAGTAGTGAAACCCTAGCTAAGTTGCTGAAAAGGTGTAAGGGTGGTTAGTAGGTTAAGATTGCGCGGGCTTAAGGTACCTATCGAGAAAGAGCACGGTAGGTAGCACCACCCTCACTATATCGTCAACAGTTTTCGCTGCGTGCCCCATGTCCGGCAGAACGTGGGCCTCGAACGTAACCCCACGTTTAAGCAGCTCCTCAACATACCTAAGTACGGGCTTAAGAGGGGTCCTACTATCGTTCTGCGGGTGTATTATGCATAGCGGGGCCCTAACGTTACGCACGTAGGTTATCGGCGAGCGCTCAACCATCAGCCCCTCCTTAATCCCCCCGAAGAGCGTCTCGATGAACTTCCTAAAGAGGGCGTCGCTAAGTTCGTAAAGCTCCCTCCAATCGACGATGCCGGCCCCAGCAACGCCGGCGCGCCACAGCTCCGGCTTCCTACCTAGGGCCAAGTACGTCATGTACCCGCCGTAGCTGTAGCCCACGATACCTACGTCCGAAGCCAAGCCGCTCTCAACACCCCACCTAGCGGCCGCCACCACATCCTCAAGATCCCCGCCTCCAGGGTCACCGATATCCTTAAGCCTGAAGTCCTCACCATACCCTGTCGAGCCCCTGAAATTGGGTGCGATTACGTGGTAGCCTGACACGACCAGCGAGTTTATCAGTACGGACCACGCATCCATAACCTCGCTCCAGGGCCCGCCGTGAACGTACACTACCGTAGGGCCGGGCCTGCCTGCATGCGGGGACTCCACAACGAAGGTCGGGACCTCAAGACCGTCGGCCGACCTGCACTTAATGAAGTAGGACTTCCCGATCCTACCTCTGAGCTCCTCGGGTAGCGGGTTGTCGAGCAATACCCTATAGCTACCGCCCCTCAGGTCGGCCTCATATATCTTAGGCGGAGACGTCAGCGAGGATGCCGAGTAATACGCTCTCGAGGAGTCGTCGCTCAGCGCGAGGTACCCTACCGTCCCGCCGGGTGAGGGGACCTCATGACCGTCGACGAAGGGCTTCGACCTGCCCTCCCTCTCCCCCACGGCCCATACCCTGCCGTCCGGCGTCCAGCCATACACGGAGTTCTCCACAGGTGCGAATCTGCTGTAGTCCCCACCCTCCATCTCAGGCTTTCCCAGCTCCTCCGTCCTCACGTCATATACGTAGAGCGCGTTACTCCCTTCAAAGTTCGATTCGAAGAGTAACTTACCGCCGTGCAGGGCCGGCGCCTTATTGACGGAGCCCTCCTTAGGTGTGTACACCTTGAACTCGCCCGAGCCTATATCGTAGGTGAATAGCTCCATACTTAATGGGTTGCCCTTAAGCATGCCGAAGCCTGCCACTAAGTCGCCGTCGATGTCCGTAGGCTCTACGATAGCGTTAACGTCAAGCAGCTTCTCATAACCTCCCCTCCACGCCATGAAGAGCCCGATGCCGGAACGCGTCGCTGCCGAGAATATTAGCCTCTCACGCACCCCATCCCACACGAGGCCGAAGATCCTCATCGGCGGGACGTCGGCAAGCAGCTCCTCACCGCCGGTCTCGACATTCACGATGAAGGGCTTATGAAGCTCCATACCGCGTGTGACGTCCCGCGTGAAGGCAACGTACCTTGACTTACGGTGTGCTGGCGCGACACTATGTACTGGGTTCCTAGTTAGCCTCCTCACCTCACGCGTGGCTGGGTTTAGAGACCAGAGGCTAATGACGCCCTCAGCGGTGGATACGTAGACAACCCTCCCGTGGGTGAAGCCGGCAACGCTGTACGTCGGTATCTTGACGAGGGACTCGAGCACGCGGACCTTCTCACTCACGCTACTCGGTTCGGGCAGAGGCACCACCGAATACTGTATCCGGGTCCGCGGTATTAAGCCCTAGGCGGGGGTGACGTCAGTCGCCCCTGCTGGGCAGGTATTACCGCGTCAGTGCGTTCCGTCTTTCCACAATCTCTTCATGCGGAAACGCTTAAATGACATTAACACCTCACGTTAGGCGGTGGCTTGAGTGAAGGGCAGCAAGGCCATCCCGCTATTCATCGTTGGGATAATCTTAGTGATACTGACATTCCCTATAGCGTGGAACGTGTCCGCAGGCTTAGGGTATGCCTTAGGTGTGGCCGCGGTTGTCTTGGGCGCCTACCTAATAGGGAGGAGGGGCGGCAGGACATTACCGCTAGTCCTGGGTGTGGTGTTAGTGGTGCTTGCTGTCTTAGCGCTTGCGGGAACGGCCGTAATACATATGGGGTTGTGGGCGCTATCCACAGCAATGCAGAGCGCCACCCAAGTTAAGACGCTGCACGCCAGGGTTAAGGAGCTCATTAAGGCGGGGTCCTGGGAGGTGGCCGTGCTTAACGTCAGTAAGGCTAGGTACGTAGTCAGCAACGGCAACTACTACGCCGCTGGGAAGGGGTATGAGGTCGTGGTAATCACGCTAATGGTTAGGAACGCAGGTAGTGAGGCTAAGCCGCTGGCGGACATATGGAACTTCATACTAGTAACGGAGTCCGGGAGGAGCTACAGCAGCGTACTACCGGTCGATCTGAAGTACGTACCGCCATGGAACCTCAACTCCTCAGTAAAGTATGAGGCGCTCACGGTCAGGCCGCTGAACGCTTTCGGAGATGTAGCACCCGGCACCTACGTGGATGGTGATGTGATGTTTAAGGTGCCGGCTGGCGAGGAGCCTGTGAAGCTGTACTTCAGGGTCGGCGTTATCGGCGGGTATAGGGTCGTGGTAAGCCTCAAGTAGGCGTTACAGCATGCGTTTGGATGGCTGACCACCCTTTTTAAGGACCCCCTCAGCT
>JAMOVB010000029.1 GCA_027061705.1 Desulfurococcales archaeon | reverse complement strand
TATGTCAACCCTATACTCGTATATAGGTATGTGGAGCACGAGCGACGCCACTACCAGTAATGCGAACACATTCTTGAGCAGCACTTCCTCCACTTCTCTGAGGAATTTTTGACTAGCGTGCTTTAAAAAGATCTCTGAGCCTCCCCAGCGTATTACTGGGTTCTTACCTAATGTTAGACAACGGTCTAAACTCTCCTTAACACTACCTTTTAAATCTCAGCCCTAAATAAGGGGTTGGGGATAGTCATGGATGAGAGGCTTGAGGCTTTATTCAAGCCTAAGTCGATCGCCGTCGTCGGTGCCTCGAGGAAGCCCGGCAAAATAGGTTTCGAGATATTGAGAAACATAATTGAATACGGCTTCAAAGGGAAGGTCTATCCAGTCAACCCCAAGGCAACGCAGATACTGGGGCTTAAGGCCTACCCCTCCCTAGAGGCGATACCTGAAGACGTTGATATGGTCGTGGTTTCCGTACCCGCTAAGTTCGTGCCTGACATCATAGATCAGGCGGGGAAGAAGCACGCTAAGGTTGCTGTCGTAATAGCATCGGGCTTTAAGGAGATTGGAAGAGCCGACCTCGAGGAGGAGGTAGTCCGCAGGGCTAGGAAGTGGGGTATTAGGGTATTAGGCCCCAACATCTTCGGCATGATCTACACGCCCGCCAGGCTTAACGCGTCCTTCGGCCCTAAGGACGTCATACCCGGCTCGGTCGCCTTCATAACCCAGTCCGGTGCGTTAGGCATAGCGCTGATGGGCATGACCATAGTTGAGAGGATAGGTGTATCCGCCATAATAAGCATCGGCAATAAGGCGGACATAGACGACGCTGACCTTCTCGAATACCTGGCTGAGGACCCACACACCAAGGTGATACTGATCTACCTCGAGGGCGTGACGGACGGTAGGAAGTTCTTGAGAGTCGCCCAGCGCGTCTCGCTTAAGAAGCCAATCATAGTGATAAAGGCCGGCCGTACGGAGGCAGGCGCTAAGGCCGTCGCCTCACACACCGGGTCGCTGGCAGGCAACGTGGTGATCTACTCGACACTCTTTAAGCAGACCGGAATACTTCAAGCGAGGACCGTTGAGGAGGCCTTCGACTGGGCTAGGGCATTCTCATACCTCCCTGAGTATAAGGGAGGCCAGCTAGTTCTCGTGACGAACGGCGGAGGAGCCGGCGTAATATCCACCGACACGCTTGCCGAAAATGGCGTCAAGCTTGAGGCCCCACCCAAGAGCCTAGTGGATACGCTGAAGCCCAAGCTACCGGCATTCGCCTCCTTAGGCAACCCGATAGACGTTACGGGAATGATAAGCAATGAGGGATTCGTAGACTCAGTGCTCGAGGCCCTGAAGAACCCTGAGGTTGGGGCGGTGATGGGCATATACTGCCAGACGGCCGTCACAGACCCTATGGTGATAGCCAGCAAGCTAGTACGTGAGATAAAAGCAATGGGCGGCCTGCCCAAACCACTAGTCCTAACGCTAATAGGTGGTGAGGAGTGCTACTGGGCGGTAACTAAGCTTAACACAGCTAAGATACCGACGTACCCGATGCCCGAGCGCGCTGCGACCACCGTCGCGGCAATCATAAACTACTCAAGAATGCGTGAGGAGGTACGTGAGAGGCTTAAGGAGCTGGGCGACGTAAGCGATTAAAGTAGTCGCTAGCTTTTAGCTAAGCTTAAAAACCACGTCACCCCAACTTATCGGTGGTGAAGCGGATGGAGTACGTCTACGCCTCGCTGCTACTGCACTCAGCTGGCAAGGAGGTTACGGAGGAGAACCTAAAGAAGGTGCTTGAGGCCGCAGGCATACAGGTCGATGAAAATAGGATCAAGATGTTAGTAGCTGCTCTAAAGGAGATTAACATAGAGGAGGTCATAAAGCAGGCTACGGCCGCTCCAGTCGTAGCTGCCGCAGCGCCGGCAGCACCCGCGGCGGCAGGAGCCCCTGCTGAGGAGAAGAAGGAAGAGGAGAAGGAAGAAGAGGAGGAGAAGGAGGTTAGCGAGGAGGAGATAGCCGAAGGAATATCAGCACTCTTCGGCTAACCCAGGGCAGCACGCCCAGTTTTTCCCAACGCCGTCAGTAGCGAGGGCAGTTCTACACACCCTTTAAGGGATTGTGAGGTTTTAGCTGAGAGCAACGTTATTACTACCCAAGCAATTACATCCCGTAATGGGGGTCGGCACGAAGAGGGTAGAGCTAATAGGTTTCGATAGCTTGGGCGTTAGATCCATGGCGACGTTCGTAGATGCTGGCGACGTAACCGTATTCATAGACCCAGCAGTCTCCCTGGCCCCTAGGAGGTTCTCCCTACCCCCTCATGAGGTGGAGTGGCGTAGGCTTAGGGAGGTTGCCGACGCTATTGAGAGGAGGGCTGCCGAAGCGGACGTAATAATCATAACGCACTACCACTACGACCATCATGACCCGGGAAAGCATGTATCGCCGGAGATATACGATGGTAAGATAGTGATAGTTAAGGACCCTAAGAACAACATAAACGTCTCACAACGGATAAGGTCATCCAGGTTCCTTAAGGTGATTAAGAACCGCGCTAGGAAAATACTCATAGCTGAGAGGGCTGATCTACGATTCGGGCGCTCCACGATAAGGATATCGGGCCCGCTACCCCACGGCTCAACGACTCGGCTGGGCTACGTAGTTGAGGTCCTCATTGAGGGGAACGGACTCAAAACACTATTCACCTCCGACGTGGAGGGCCCCGTCGTTAGTGAGGCGACGGAGTTTATCCTTAGGGAGAAGCCAGACATAGTCATAGTTGATGGCCCCCCAACATACTTGGTGGCTGCGGGTAAGTTTGAGGGAAGGTTTGTTGAGGAGGCTAAGGCAAACCTAGCTAAGATAGCGTCACTGGATCCTCCCCCGACGCTCGTTATTGACCATCACCTCCTTAGAGATCTAGACTACATCAGCTTCTACAGGTCGATAGCCGATGCGGTGCTGAGGAATTACGGCTTAAGACCTAAGGTAGTTTCAGCCGCCGAGTTCATGGGGGTCGAACCAATGCTTCTTGAGGCTAGGAGGAGGGAGCTGTATGGGAGGAGGTAGTGACGCTGGCTACGACCCCGTAAGGCTAGCTGAGGCTGTTAGGAGGGCGGTCTCGCGCAGGAACGTGTATGGGGAGGAGTGCCGTAGGTACTTCAGGTTCAGGGGAGGTAGGTGGTATGGAGGGATAGCGACAGGTGATGTAATAGGGTGTAACCTCAGATGCGGTTTCTGCTGGTCGTGGTACTTCAGAGATAGTTATGGGAAGGGAGTGATGCTCAGCCCTGAGGAAGCAGCCAGCAGGCTTGCTAAGATAGCCCGTAAGAGGGGGTACGGCCTAGTTAGGCTGAGTGGTGGGGAACCCACACTAACTAGGGATCATTTAATCCGTTTGGCCGAGCTGTGCACGGGTATGGGCTTCAAATTCGTGTTAGAGACTAACGGGATACTGCTGGGCTACAGCAAGGAGTATGCTGAGGAGGTGGCTGGGATTAAAGGCGTTATTGTTAGGGTGTCGTTTAAGGGTGTAACCCCGCGGGAGTTTAGAC
>JAMOVB010000028.1 GCA_027061705.1 Desulfurococcales archaeon | reverse complement strand
AATGACGTAATCTACTATAAGGGTAGTGAGAGGTATCAGGTCTTCGTTATTGAGGAGAATGCGCCGATACCTGCCGAATCCCTCGCTGAGTGGACCAGAATGGCTGTTATGAAGGGTTACGAACCCATAGTTGCTGTGGTTGACGCCCATGGGGACGTCACATATTACTCCACCAGAGTTCTTAAGGTGAGCGATCTGAAGGAGGTGATGGGGAGTGCCTAAGATAAGGCTAGAACCCGTACGCGGGATGAGGGATTTAATACCTCCGGAGTCTGAGGAGATACTCTGGCTTGAGGACACCTTCCGCAAGAGAGCCTCATCCTACGGCTACGAACCTGTCATACTGCCGACTGTCGAGCTCTTCAAGCTATTTGAGGTTAAGTCAGGCCCCGAGATCGTGAGGTCCATGTACGTATTCAAGGATAAGGCGGGGAGGGAGGTCTGCCTCCGGCCAGAGCTGACGGCCGGCGCCGCCAGACTCTTCCTCAAGACCCTTCAGACGAGGCCGAGGCCTGTTAAGATATACTACGTAGGGCATGTGTACAGGTATGAGGAGCCGCAGCGCGGACGCTACAGGGAATTCATACAGGCGGGGGTCGAGTACTTCGGTGAGGAGGGTGTGGGCGCTGATATCGAGTTACTCGCGTTGGTGAGGGATTACCTAGCGGACATAGGGCTTAAGCACTATAGATTGAAGCTAGGGCATATGGGCATACTTAGGACGCTGCTTAACTCATGGTCCGTGCCTGAGGACGTTCAAGACGAGGCAATACACCTAATAGATAAGGGCTTAGTCGACGATGCTGTGAGGCTACTCCAGAAACACGCCGCTGGTAACGATGTATCGATAGTTAAGGAGCTTCCCAAGTGCCGTGAGGGGGATCCGGAGAAACTAGTTAGGTGCGGCGAGGAGGTAGGGGTTAGCGGCGCCGCACTTGACTACGTTAGGCAGCTTTCAAAAATACTCGGGGTTGCTAGGGAGCTAGGCATAAATGACGTATATGCTGACCTGGGATTTGCTAGGGGGTTAGCATACTATACGGGCTTCATCTTCGAGATAGAGTCCAGTGCTTTAGGCCTAAGCGTCGGCGGTGGCGGCAGGTACGACACGTTAATATCCCTATACGGCGGGCCCTCAACACCTGCAACGGGCTTCGCGTTAGGTGTGGATAGGATCCACCTAGCTTTGAAAGAGGAGGGGTGGCGCATTCCTGAAAGGGCCGTTAAGGTTCTTCTAATACCCCTTGTAGAGAATTACGCTTACGTTGACCGCATCGCCAGCAGGCTTAGGGAGGATGGCGCCATCGTTAACGTTTACCCCAAGCCTAAGGTGTCTGCCGGGCTCAGATACGCGTCAAGCAGGGGCTACGACTACGCCGTAATAGTTGGTGAGAGGGAGGTGCGCGAAGGAACGGTAACTGTTAAGAACTTAAGGACTAGGAGACAGGCGGTTGTAAGCGTAGACTCCCTAAGCTTGGGTGGTCTGCCGTGAGTCAAGGTAGGAACGAGTTTCCACCGGTAGAGGACGTACGCGTAAGTCCGAGCATGAGCGTTAGGGAGCTAATCGAGGCGTACGGTAAGATACACGGATTCACAGCATCGAGCGTGTATAGGGCGGCTAAGGTGCTTGAGGAAGGCCTTAGTAAGGCTGACCTCAGATTCCTATCCTTCACAGCAAACATAGTGGCGACTGGGTTAAGGGGGGTTCTCGCGCAGCTAATAGATGCCGGTTTCTTCGACATTATAATAACGACCTGCGGCACGCTAGACCACGACATAGCGAGATCCACTGGGGGAAAGTACCTGAAGGGCTATTTCGAGGCTGATGACAGCGAGCTTAAGGAGCGCGGCTACCACAGACTGGGGAACGTATTCATACCTTTTGAGTCGTACGGACTTACTGTCGAGAAGTTTGTGAAGTCACTGGCGGAGGACCTGTCCAAGGAAAAGAAGGTCTGGGGAATGAGGGAGGTAGCTACTGAGATAGGTAGGAGGCTGGCCGGAGACCCCAACTCAGTGCTCGGGGCAGCCTACAGGGCGGGAGCTAGGGTATACGTCCCCGGGTTCGTTGATGGGGCGTTCGGGACTGATCTCTTCATAGCATCTCAATTCACAGGCTTGAAGATAGACCTATTTAAGGACCTTAAAGAACTCTCAGACGCTGTCTTCTCCTCAAAAGTTAGTGCGGCGCTGTGCTTGGGAGGGGGGATAAGCAAGCACCACACTATCTGGTGGAATCAGTTCAAGGACGGTCTCGACTACTCGGTATACATAACGACTGCGGTAGAGTGGGATGGAAGCCTAAGCGGCGCTAAGACCCGCGAGGCTATAACGTGGGGTAAGATAAAGCCGCAGGGGAAGCACGTCACCGTATATGGTGATGTAACGGTATTACTCCCCATAATAGCTGCCTACCTGCTAGGAACTATTGGCAAGCGCCCCGCAAAGTAACATCTTGAAAAGCTTATAGTCTAGAAAGTTGATGGCTTAAAAGCATTTTTACTCATAACTTCTAGGGTGGTGAGGAGGTTGGCTAGTGAAGCCACTGCAGAGCGCTTCAGAGCGCTGACCCCTTCGGAATTTTTCTATAGGAATAAGGAGCTAGCGGGCTTCAGCAACCCTGCCAGAGCACTCTATCAAGCCGTGCGTGAGTTAGTAGAGAACGCCTTAGACGCCACGGACTCGCACGGAATATACCCGACGATTAAGATAATACTGCAGCGCGTCGGCGACGGCAGGGACAACATATTCAGCATAAGTGTGGAGGACAACGGGATAGGCATACCGGCTGCTCAAGTTCCTAAGGCCTTCGGACAGCTGCTATACAGCTCAAAGTACGTGCTTAGGCAGACACGAGGCATGTTCGGCCTCGGCGCTAAGATGGCCGTACTGTACGGGCAGATGACTACGGGTAAGGCAGTTGAGATACTGACGTCGACCCACACGTCGAGAAACATATACTACTTTAAAGTAGCGATCAATGTAAAGACAAACACCCCAGCAATATTCGAGAGAGGCGTTTATAGAAAGAATAACGGATGGCATGGCACGGTAGTTAAACTCTACCTAGAGGGCGACTGGGTAAGGTCAAAGTCGAAGATATATGAGTACTTAAAGAGAACGGCCGTCATAGCACCCTACGCTGAGATAGTTTTTGAGGATCCTGAAGGCGCTATAACGTACTTCGAGCGTAGCATAAGGAAGATGCCGATACCTCCCAGGGAGGTTAAGCCCCATCCGAAGGGCGTCGACATAGAGATGATGAAGATGATGATAGCGTCGACTAAGGCGAAAACACTTCTCGACTTCCTAGTTAAGGAATTCCAGAGCGTTGGTGAGGTAACCGCTAGGAGGTTAATACAGAATGCCGGCTTAAGCCCTGAAATGAACCCTAAGGATCTCAGGATAGAGCAGATAGAGGCGCTGGTTAGGGTCATTAAGGCAGACGATAAGATCAAGCCGCCCACGGCAAACCACCTATCGTACGTGGGCGAGGACATAATCAAGGCGGGGCTTAAGGCTATTCTTAAGCCAGAATTCGTGACGGCCGTAACACGCAGACCCTCGGTTTACG
>JAMOVB010000027.1 GCA_027061705.1 Desulfurococcales archaeon | reverse complement strand
CTCCATGATTAGGCGCTAGCCGACGCTCTCAAGGAGCCTTGAGATGATCTTACCCTCCGACCTCCTAACCACGGCTTTGATGACGTACTTAACGCTTAATTCCCTTACGTAGCCGAGGCCGTATATAGCGTCTATCTCCGCTGACAGC
Source organism: Desulfurococcales archaeon (assembly GCA_027061705.1). Taxonomy (GTDB): domain Archaea; phylum Thermoproteota; class Thermoprotei_A; order Sulfolobales; family NBVN01; genus WAOL01. Next base: position 1,956 of record JAMOVB010000027.1, on the reverse strand, counting down.
TCCTCATTACTTCTAGCAACAACCCTCGCTAGGATGGGATAGTCACCGCTTACTTTGTAAACCTCAACAACCCACGGTAGCTTCTCAAGCTGTCTAACCAGTTCATTAACTCTTCTAAAATCCGGTTTAATCTCGACGAACGCCTGCGTTACTAAGCCTAACTTACTCAGGTCTATGTCTACCGTAAACCCTAGGAGAACTCCCTCATCCATTAGCCTCTTAACGCGTGTGTATATCGTTGATTCCCCTAAGTTTAACATCCTAGCCATCTGACTATACGGCGTTCTCGAGTTTCTTAGCAGTACGGAAAGTATCTTAAGATCCGTCCTATCTAGCACCGCCATCGTATCAGCTCCGACGCTCCTTCACATTCTTACCTTCGACACACTTTCTCCCGAACCTATTCTCTATTTTGACTGTTACCGACCCGTCAGGATTGCCAACGGCGTCAATGAATGAGAGGCCGTACTTCATGGTTGCGGGCGGGAGGGCACTTAGTAAGGCTGCGTTACTTAACCTAAATTCGACGCTCTCACCGCACTCCATGGTTTTAGACAGTTTGAGCACGTACTTGACGAGGTTCCCCTTCGATGAGACTGTCTGCACTGCAGCTCGCCACCTTACTCTCTAGACGTTGCAAGGGTTTTAAGTGAAGCTCACGTAGCTTTATTTGCTCCTACAGGGTAAATGTAGCGTGGTGGCGTGTTTTGTTTGAGGATCTATATAAGCTCGTATTAAGCGCTAGGGAGGTTCTTAAGGGTGTCGCGCTCAAGACCCCTCTGATGAAGTCAGAGTACCTATCCCGCCTAACCGGTAAGGAAGTGTATCTTAAGATGGAAAACCTCCAAGCCACAGGCTCCTTCAAGATAAGGGGAGCCTACAACAAGATAAGGTCGCTCCTACCTGACGTTAGAGCTAAGGGCGTGGTCGCTGCCTCCACAGGAAACCATGCACAGGGTGTTGCCTACGCCTCCAAGTTATTGGGGGTTAAGGCGACGATAGTCATGCCGGAGACTGCGCCCCCCTATAAGATCCTGTCCACGAAAGCATACGGCGCTGAGGTAGTGCTACATGGTAGGGTGTATGACGACGCGTACAGGAAGGCCGTGGAGATAAGCATGAGTTCGGGGGCCTACTTCATACATCCCTACGACGACCCCCTCGTAATAGCCGGTCAAGGAACTATAGGTTTAGAGATAGCTGAGGACCTACCTGACATCGACGCCGTCATCGTCCCGGTAGGCGGTGGCGGGCTATTGTCGGGCATCGCCATAGCGCTGAAGAACGTCATAGGTAGTGATGTTAAGGTCTACGGTGTAGAGCCTGAGGGAGCGCCTAAGCTTAAGAAAGCACTTGAGGCCGGGCGTCCAGTTCACATAGAGCCTGAGGCCTCCCTGGCAGACGGAGTCATAACGAAGGGCATAGGCAGGTTGACGTTCACTATACTCAAGGAGGTCGTGAATAAGGCGTTCCTTGTCAGCGAGGACGACATAGCTAGGTCGATGTACCTACTTCTCGAACATTCGAAGCTCTTAGTTGAGGGCGCGGGGGCGTTACCTGTGGCGGCACTCCTTACCCACAGGGAGGAGATTGAAGGCAAGAGGGTCGTCGCCGTTCTCAGCGGCGGTAACGCTGACCTAACGACGTTATACCGCGTCATTCTAAGAGGCCTCCTAATAGAGGGTAGGATAGCGCGTGTTGACCTAATACTTAGGGATACTCCTGGGTCGCTTGAAAGCGTGCTTAAGATAGTATCGTCTTACAGGTGCAACGTGATTGACGTCCGGCACGATAGGCTAAACCCCCACATACCGCCAGGATACGCGCTTGTTGAGATACTAATGGAGATCCCCGATAAGGACACTCTCGCTAAGCTCATCAACAACCTCGAGGAACTTGGGATTAAGGTGCGTGGCGGTGGGTGACGCCTGCTTTAACGTAAGGCTGTACATCGTC
>JAMOVB010000026.1 GCA_027061705.1 Desulfurococcales archaeon | reverse complement strand
TATCAGGAGGATTAAGTACATGGCTAGGAGGGATATAGTTGGGTTTGGGAAGCTCGAGCCCATGCTTAAGGACCCGAATATTGAGGATATTCACGTCCTAGGCATAGGTAAGCCTGTCTTCGTCTGGCATAGGGTTTACGAGAACCTCCCGACTAACGTGTTCTTCATAGAGCCTGAGGACCTAGAGAGGCACCTGCAGAAGATGATGTTAACCACGGGTAAGTTCGTCAGCCTATCCAGACCCATAGTCGACGGTACCCTGCCTATGGGTTACAGGATAAACGTAGTTCACTCCGTAATCTCGGAGTTGGGGACCGCCATAACCATTAGGAAGTATAAGGAGATACCCTTCACCGTCGTCGACCTAATAAGGTTCGGGACCCTCACGCCCGAGCTGGTGGGTTTTCTCTGGGTGGCGCTCGAGAATAAGAGGTCTGTGTTCATCGTGGGTGAGACAGCCGCCGGTAAGACAACACTGCTTAACGCCATAGCCACGCTAATACCGCTTAGCATGAAGGTAGTCGTTATTGAGGAGGTTAGGGAGATTAGGCTGCCCCACCCTAACTCGGTATTCATGGTTACTAGGGAGGGTGTGGAGACCTTAGGTAAGGTCACGCTGTACGACCTTGTTAAGACTTCCTTGAGGCAGAGGCCCGACTACATAATCGTGGGGGAGGTGAGGGGTGAGGAGGCGTACGTGCTTATGCAGGCCATATCATTAGGTCACGGCGGCCTAGGAACAATGCATGCCGAGGGTGTTGAGGCCGCCGTAAGGAGGCTCATGGCGCCCCCGATGAACATACCGCCCTACCTCATGCAGCTGCTTGACGTTATAGTTCACGTCTCTAAGGTTAAGATAAAGAACAGGATAAGCAGGTATGTCCTCTCAGCGGCTGAGATAGCGCATATAGATCCAGAGACCAAGGAGCCTGAGCTCAACGTGATATACAGAGTGAGTGTTGACGAGGAGTACGGGGCTAGGGTCGATAGGTTCGCTCCCGAGGCCTCGATAACGCTGAAGAGGATAAGCAGCGTGAGAGGCTTAGGCATAGACGCGCTGATCGATAAAGTGTATAAGAGGGCTAGGTTCCTCAGGAGGCTGGCGGACGAGAACCCGCCTTACGAGGAAGCAATACTGAGACTTACGAACTACAGCGACTAGCTAGGGTGCGTGCCGTGCTTGCGAAGCTCTACATAGGGAGGTCGAAGCAGCTCCACTACGCCGTCTCAGCATTCCCCGCCGTTCTTGGCGCTGTTTTCTTCGCCCTAACACTGACGGGCGCCCTCCGCATTAAATGGTACTTCGGCGCCATGTACTTCGCAGTCCTAGCCGCTGTGAGCGCCTCCATGGCGTTCATGCCTAAGTTCAAGATGAGCTCAATGCTCGAGCAGCTCGAGCTTAGGCTGCCTCACCTAGTCCTTAGGTTGAGGACTTTAATCATGGCTGGCGAGTCACCGCTTGATGCGTTCATATCGGCCGCCACGGAGGTTAGGTCCCCGATCCTCGACCTCATAATTAAGGAGATAACCTTAGGCCGGACTCCGGAGGAGGCGCTTAACGATGTTAAGCAGGTCTTCGGCAATAAGCCGATATTCGATACGTTGAAGAGGGTGATGCTCTCCCTAGGCATGGGTGAGGAGGCGATAAACTACCTGAAGGAGGAGTTTGAGGCGTTAATGAGTGAGAGGGAATCAAACCTCAGGAAGGCTATCGAGAGCCTCTCAGTAATTGTCGAGATGTACATGTCCATGGGCGTCTTCTTCCCGGTAGTCGCCATAGTGATGCTCGCCTCCCTCTCCATCCTCGGGACGGGAATAAATGTCAACATACTGATAGCTCTGCTGATATTCGTCGCCATACCCCTCTTCTCCGCTTTCTCCGCCATCATGGCGAAGAAGATTGTTGAGAGGGCGCTACTATGAGGCTGGAGGAGGGCGTCAGGAGGCAGGACCTGCGCATACTCCTGCTCACGCTCCCGGCGTGGGCGGTGCTGTTCTACGCCCTATACCTTATATTTATAGCTAGGAAGTCATTCAATATCTACGACCCGTACGAAGCAATCAACGTTTCCTTCATAGTAGCGCTCTCTCTAATACCGTCCGCCGCCCTCGAGTATAAGTGGGAGTGGGAGACTAGCAGGGCCGAGAGCGAGATACCTATAATGCTTTCAGCCCTTGAGAGCGGGTTGAGGGCCGGCCTCAGCCTGCCTGAAGCGTTGAGGGAGGCCATCAAGTACACGACCAATTTGAGGAGGGACTTCATAAGGATGCTTAATGCACTAGCTGCTGGCGAGAGCATAGACTCGGCCGTGAAGTACTTGAGTAGGGAGACCCCCCTCCTCTCAATAACCGCTGACTACATTAGGGTCCTAGCTAAGGGCGGTGAGGAGCTCTTCCGAACGCTCAAGGACTTTAGGGAGTCTGTTGAGGTTATAGTCAACTACACTAAGAAGCTTAGGGAGGCTACGAGATCCTTCGTAGCTACGGTGTACATGGTCCTCATAGTATACCTGATAACGACAGCGATATTCCTCCAGACCTTCCTATTCCCGCTTGCTAAGCAGTCCTCGAAGCTCACGATGCTCGGCCACATAAACCCCATGGCGCTGACGTCCCTCGTAATATACGGCGCGTTAATAGAGTCCATACTCAACGGCGTGGCGACGTCCTACTTCACAGGCTCCAGATACTTAGCCTCAATATTCCACGCCCTAGTCCTCCTCTTCCTCTCTATAGCTGTGTACACAGCGCTACTCTATATGAACACTTCCCTAACAAGTTACATGGTTCCTCACTAAGGTTAGGATTGCTAACTAACGATAAGCTTATCTTTCCAGAGTCCCTTAAGGAACATAGGATATGGGGGTTAGATTGGGTTCGAGTAGTGGGAGCCGTATTAAAAGCCTAGGGAAGCAGAGCCTGTTCGAGGGGGGTGGCGACGCCCTGCTGAACCCTGAGACGCTACGCGATCTTGAGGAGATAATCCACAGCGTAATCCTCAACGTCCTCGGCTCCAGGAGGGCACGCTCAGCAATCGCTAAGCTAAGGTATACGACCGGGTTAAGGGCTTCTGAACTGTTGCTTGAGAATCCGAACGAGTTTAGAGAGATGCTCTACTCGGACTACGGGGCGTTGACCGACGAGATAATACTCAGGCTTGTCGAGGCTTTGAATGACGTCTCCCAGAGTAGGGAGAGGCCCCCGCCCCTAGATTCGCCTGAATTTAAGGACTACCTAAAGAGGTTAGTGGCTAGGTTCGAGGAGAGGGTTAACTCGATGATGAGGGGGCTTAACATGGGTCGGGAACCTGCCGGACGGGTTCCCAGCCACGGCCGCAGTAAGTGAGGCTGTCGTCATTCAATCCATGATAGAAATGCCGCGGCGTTAGCTCGCAGCTTAAAAAACCTGCTTAGGGGGTCACCCTAGCTATGTTGTATCACATTTAAGAGGCCGGCAATTAATTCCATAGTAGGACGGGATGATGGGCGTGAAGGACGGCGTGTGCCCGACGGGTATCGCGGGACTCGATGAGGTTCTCGGCGGGGGCTTCCCTAGAGGGAGTATTGTGCTTGTCGCTGGGACGCCGGGCG
>JAMOVB010000025.1 GCA_027061705.1 Desulfurococcales archaeon | reverse complement strand
ACTCACTGCTAAGTTGATAGAGCTGATTACCTCCCTGCCACTGTTGGCTGAATTAGGTATTAGGGTTAGTATTGTGTCGCTCCTTACTTTATCGGCTATCGAATCGAGCACTGATGCGTCAATATTTAGCAACATATCGGCCTCAGCGATAATGTCGGGGTCGATTTGCGGGTAATTGTAGGCGTCTATTCCGCTAATAAGGCCTGAGTCTTTAATTAACTCCAGCTTCTCCCTAACACCCTCGTAGCAACCTTCTACATCGCACCCTACGATAAGGCCAGCATATCCTAAGGACTTGAGGCTAGTGCAAAGAGCCTCAATACTCTCTAGCCGGGGCGAAGGGCAAATTCGTGCGGTATTTGTGCATAGTTCGTAGAAGAGGTTTAGTGGAGGAGGCCTTAACGCGAATACCACGTCCCTAACTCTAAATAAGCGGTTACCTTCACTCACTGCTTTGAGTAACGTGCTGAACTCCTCCTCAAGCATCCTACCTATGACTACGTCTGCTGGATCGCTACCCTTTAACGAGCTGACACTCACACCACCTTCAACGATGAGCTTGATCAGCCTAGGCAGATCGCCAGCATAGGCAGTCCCCTTAATTACAGGCACACCTAACACCTGCTCTAGCTCGCTTGCCGCTCCCTGCACAAGCCCGGGTATTATGACTAGATCAGCCTCTTTAATCACCTTAAGGTGTTGCTTAAGATCCTCAGCCAGTAGCGAGGTGGTTGCGAGCGGGGCTACCGGGATAGACGATTTAATGACGTTAATGCTGATCCCATGCTTCGTCAAGAATTGACGCATGCCCTCAACTACTTCCAAAATCATGCTGTAAGCCGCTGCTGTCGATACTATCACTACCTTCGTTTTCCAGCCCTAGACCTCACTTGAAATTAGCGGTAAATATAAATTACACATTCCAGAACCACCCTTAGGTGGTTCCCCTGCCGGAACGCATCACCACACTTGAGCTTGAGGGACTAGCCCTTAATGGCTTCGTAATAGATGCGAGGCTTGAGCCCTGTGAAGGCGCTCGCAATTCATTTAAAATAGTCGCCACCCTAACAGATGGCAGGTCCGTTGAGACCGAGTGCTCCGAGCATGAGAGGGTTAGCAGGACATTCATACTTGTCACAAGGTATAGGGAGTGGGGCCCTAAGCTCGTCATGCGGGAGTTTTCGGAGAAGGTGATGAGAGGTATTACATATGACCTCACCCATAAGTTTGAGGAGGGATGATTAGAGCACCAGACGCTGAGAAGCATCAAACCTCCTTATTAAGGTAGCTCTGTAAAGAAGAGCAGGTAACCTTTTTTATCCCCCCAGACGGTGCTTTAGGTCGGGTTGCTAGAGCAATGAAGTTCTGCCCCAAGTGCGGCTCGATGATGCTGCCGGAGAAGCGGGGTAGGAAGCTAGTGCTGAGATGCCCAACCTGTGGTTATGAGGAGGTCGTTAAGTCGAATGAGACTAAGGAGTATAACATCGAGGTTAAGAGCAGGAATACGGAGAAGGTTAAGACAACATCCGTTGTTAGTGAGGGAGGCGGCTCCAAGCTTAAGGAGGAGGAGCTGGAGCAGGAGAAGGAGGAGTTCTATGAGGTCTTCCTAGATCTCATGAGTGAGGAGGAGGGCTCGTAGCCCTCATCAAGCTTATAAAAGGTCACCCCACCTTCTTTTTGGTGCGGGGGTGCCCGAGCCAGGTCAAAGGGGTCGGGCTCAGGACCCTTGGGGGTGAGAGCCCCGATGGCGGAGGCCTGCGTGGGTTCGAATCCCACCCCCCGCACCACCAACATCACTTCTTTGATGCAGTCTTAACAGCCTCACGCTTGAATCTAGCCTGCTTAACCTCCCTACAGAGCCTAAGCACGGAAAGCCACTTGATCAGAGCATCGGCGCAGTCGCTTGCCGAGATGTCGCCGGACTCTGAAGCGACTACTAGTTCGTGAAGCCTTCTAGACGCTAACTGCTCAACCTCATCAAGAACAGCATCCGACATAACTTCAATAGCTTCGCTCTCACTCCTAACTACCCGAACCCTTCCATGAACGGGACACACCACCTCGCCACTCCTGAGTCTGAAGAGCGGCGATCCACAGAGGGGACACTGCTGATCAAGCATTACGGCACCTGAACGCATCAGCTCTGCCATCCTTTTAATTACCTTTCTTCTGTTCTCCGTCAAAACGCATACCCGCTAATAAAAGGTAAGTTTAATTTATTATTCCTACGCACACCCTATTTTAGGAGGTGGAGGACGTGGCAGCTCAGGGTATCGATAAGAAAAGTTTGAACGAAGCTAAGATAAGGCAGGCAATGATATTATTAGAGAAGATAATAGGGGACTCAAGCGTGCCTAGAAACATAAGGAGGGCGGCGATAGAGGCCATGAAGATGTTAAGGGATACTTCCCTCTCGCCAGGTGTTAGGGCAGCGAACGCCATAAGCATACTTGACGAGGTATCACAGGACCCCAACATGCCTATGCATACTAGAACGGCTGTTTGGAATATCGTGGCCGTTCTCTCTACAGTTAAGGATTAAGGAAGAGATAAGGTAATGGCTTAACATGCATACTAAAGTTTTACATCCTGAGAAGTTAGGTTAGGATAAAGTACGCGTTAACGGTTAATAATGGCGGGCTAAAGAGGTCGCTATCATGCGTGTGAGAGCTAGGGTAAGAGGGATATACTCAACAGCGATATCCAAGATACTCAATGATAATGGTGTCGAGCTAGTCGACGTTAGCCCCGTAATAGCGCGTAGGTTAGGAATAGATGAAAGCAGAGGTAAACCTGCAGATGTTACTGTAAAGTCCGATGAGAACAACCCCTCTCAAGTACTCGTCTTAGGCTTTCCGGAGGAAGTTGAGATAATAAGCGATATACTAGAGAGCACCATACCCGATGTAATAACATATAAGCCCAAAATAGGTCTCTACGCATCCTTCAAAGCTAGGGTAATTGCCCAGGAGGGCAGAGAGTGTATTGCCGAAACACCTGTCGGCCCAGCGAGCCTTGTTGACGAACCGGAATGCAAGGTTGGTAGGGAACTACCAGTTACTGTTGTAAAGGTGGCGGTGAAACCCAATGAAAAGAACGTTGTCTCCAGTAGGGTTAGAGTCGTCGGTAAGTACGCTATAGTAGGGCGCGGTTCCGGCGTTTCCTTCAGTAACTTCATAAGGAACAAAGAGAGAATTTCAAAACTACTAGAAATCTCAGCTAAGTACGTTAGACAGGGCATAAGCATTCGCTGGAGGAGTAACGCCGACGAAGCAGATCTTAATGAAGTGATTAGTGAGATACCAAAGCTAATTAAAATGCTCGAGGATGTTGAGAAGAGATTAGCTGAGGCCAGACCCCTCGAGATAGTTTACGTTGGAGAGTTCATGAGGTTCATAGAGCTCACATATAATTCAAAGAAATACCTAGACAAGGTTAGAAATACCGTTGCACCGACTACTCCCTACCACCATATCTTCAGGACAGATGACATAAGGAATTGCGGCCTAGTAGACCTACTAGACACCATAGCTAAGGACGTAGGATGGAACGCCCTTAGAAGGTGGATTAGCGAGTGGCTAACCTGCCGGTTAAGTAATAAGAGAGACTTAACCATAGTTCATAGAAGGATAA
>JAMOVB010000024.1 GCA_027061705.1 Desulfurococcales archaeon | reverse complement strand
CCTATGCCCTCTCTCCGTAGGCATTATCAGCACTAACGACTTGCTGACGCCGGGCACCCTATCCCCGCGCTCAACGCCTTCGATGCCGAGCATGCCTCCGAACCTATAGAACTCCCACTCCCGCTTACTGAGCCTGCGGAGCGGGAATGAGACTGTCCTCAGCCCGTGAGGATCCAGCTCAACGTACGCCTTAGGGGTCATTGAGGGGGTTGCTTGAACTATGTACTTACTCATGAGTGTATATCCGCAGGACTCCAGCGCCAGCACAACTAAGTACGGCTGAACGGGGTAGGGAACAACCACGTCGACGTCGCTGCCCTCGTCAACATCCCCCCTAGCGACAGACCCGTGCGTCACCGGACTGAAGCCCTTGCTGGCTAAGCACCTCATAATTCCTAAAGCATCCCTTCTGAGGGAGTGTAGGATCTCCCACCTCCTTCGACTGTAGATAACTTCCCTAAACTCCGGTGCCCTATCCACCTTATGCTTAGGTACTCTGCGCAAACCCCGCCCCTCACCTAACCCTCCTCAGCAGAGCGTAGAAGAACCCTATGGTTCCGTGCCTATGCGGCCACGCCCTCATCGTGCCCTTCATGAAGCCCTCATCGTAGGGGCCCTTAAGCTCGACGAGCTCCACCTTAGACCCGACCTTTCTAAGTAACCTAGCGACGACGTCCTCCCCCTCCTCCTTGAGGGCGGAGCATGTTGTATAGAGTATTAACCCGCCCGGCTTAACGAGCTTTAAGGCAGCCCTTAACATCTCGTACTGGAGCTGGGCGAACTTAGGAACCTCGCCCTCCATCAACCTCCACCTCAGGTCGGGGTTCTTCATTATCGTGCCGTCTGATGTGCATGGGGCGTCAACAAGAACCTTATCAGCGACGCCCTTGCCTAGGATGTTCGGCGCGTTTCTAGCGTCCTCAACATGGATAACCACGTTCCTCACTCCAGTCCTTCTGAGAAGCTCCCTCATCCTCTTAAGCCTCCTGCGGTCTATGTCGAAGGCGTGTATGACGCCCTTATTGTCCATGAGCTCACCCATAAGCTCTGTCTTACCTCCGGGCGCTGCCGCCAGATCAACTACGAACTCGCCCGGCCTAGGCTTTAGGATGTGGGGGGCTAGGGCGGCCGCCTCCTCCTGAATCACTATCTTCCCGTCCTTAAACAGTCTTGAGGCGTCGAAGTTGTACGGGCCTTCAAACCTAAGCACGGTCGGCACAACCTTAGAGACAACTACCTCCTTACCCTCCCTCCTAAGCTCCTCGACAACCTCGTCAACGCTTGCCTTAAGCGTGTTAACCCTGACGCTGATTAACGGCTTCCTATTCAGCGCTTTGAAGTAGTCCTCAGCCTCGCCACCTAGGAGCTCGGTCATCCTCCTCACGTACCAGAGCGGGAGCCTATACTTGAGCATCAACACCTCCTCCCTGCTCGAGGGTCTCGGCCTATGCTCCCTTAACTCGTCAAGCACGTCCCAGAACCACATGCCTACGTAGGGGTGTGAGCGCTTAGACAGGTATGCCGACACCCTCCTCCTGACCTCGATCGGGTTCTCGAATCTGAACCTGCCCCTACTGAATATCAGCAGCTCCGCAAACACCCTTAAAGCCGCACGTAGGTGCGGGTCGAGAAGCAGGACGTTCTTAACCCCGGTAACCTCCCGGAGCACCATGTCGAGTATGCCTAAGCGCCCCAAGACCCTATAGAATATCGCTGTTAAGGGAGGGTCCTTCCTACCCCCGAGGATTCCGAAATCCTTGAACACCTCCCTCTTAGCCTGCTGCGATGGCTTGACCTCCTCAGCACGCCTAACCGCCTCCACCAAAGCGAGCACGTCACGCCAGCCTAAGCTGACGGGCTCCTTCCTACTCCTAACCCTCCCGCTCAACTCCGAACCCTAAGTCCTGTAAATTAGTTATTAGGTATATTAAGGGGTCGGCCGCCCGGCGCTACTGAGAAGCCTCCTCGAAGGCGTTATGTAGGGCGGCCTTAAACTCCTCGTACCTTCCCTCCCTAAGCATCTTGACGAGCTCCTCGATAACGTCGTCACTACAGCTTACGGCCGTCAGCGCGGCCCTAATCACGAACTCGGCCGTAGCGTCACTCCCGTCAGCGTACTCCGCCAACACGCTCATCGCCTTACGAGGCTCGCACACAAGGAGCTCCGCGAACCCGACCCCGTACCTCAGCCTCGCCGCCGTGTTCAACGCTAGGTAGACGCCGAGTAAGGCGTTCTTAAGTACCCTATCGACCCTAGATGCAAGGTCTGAACGTAGCTTCCTGCACTCCCGCGAGCTTGAGTTCCGAAGCAGGTCGCCGCTCAACCCCCACCACCCCCGCCCTCACGGCAAGCCGCCTTCCTGAGGTTAGTTAATAGGTCCTCAACACACTCTCGAACCTCCTCAACACCCACGGTTCTGGGCTGCTTGCCTACGGACCAGATGTACGTGTTCGGGTACAGCGTGCCTAGCCTCTCATGAGGCTTGTAGAACTCCTCGATAACGACGTCGGCTAGGTTTGATAGCACGTCGCCGAGCCCCTCAGTGGTTTTGGTGGCGTGGATAACTGTCATGACCCCTAAGGACTTGTGGTGCTGGACTATGTTGAAGAGGTTGTTATACGCCTTCAGCTTGTCTCTGTACACCATGAAGAGATTCTCAACGCCGTGAAGAACGACCACGTCGGGCTTCCGCTCTAAGGTGTCCAGAACCTTATGTAGGACCTCCTCAAGGCTATGGGCTGTCGGGTTAACGCCCTCCGCGGACACTACGTGCCTCCAAAGCCGCTCAGTATTACCTATACCGTACATCGTGAGGAACTCGTTAAAGTAGTGCTTAACCTCGGCTGACGTGAGCCTGTAGCTTATTAACGCGACCTTAAGCCCATACCTAACTATCAGGTCGAGCAGCGCTATGCCTGCAGCCCCCAACCCCCTAGCCTTAGGAGGCGTTAGGAGCACCACCGTAGAGCCCGGGTGTAGGTGGTCGACAGCGTCTGCGAATAGCCTGCAGCCGAACACGTACTTAACCTCAGCCCTCGGCCTAGCCTCGCCACGCATTATTGGCGGCGTAAACACCCTTATCCCCTCACCCTCACGTATTGCGAAGGGAATCTCAGCTACGTTTATGGGGGCGCCCCTCACCTTCCTAAGCTCCATAACCCTCACTAGCCTGCTGCCCTCAATCCTGTGCTTCATTATGACGACCATATCCGCGACAAACTCCGCCGACCCCAGCGACACCCTCTCGCTTGAGAGGGGTATCTCAGCAACTAGGACGACGACGCCCTCAATCCTTCTGGCAAGGCTTGTTATGAAGTTCTGCAGGAAGGACCTAGCCCTAGCGGACTCCGGCCCTAGAACCTCACCCATGGGTGTTATGCTGTCGATGACTATCACGGCAGGCTTAAACCTACTGACGTTCTCGGCGATGACGCTCATCAAAGTAGAGAATAGGGTGTCCTCAGTCAGTATCGGTAGCTTAACGAACTTAAACATCCCCTCAGACTCCAGACCGCTGAAGTCGAACCCGAGGCCCTTCATCCACTCCATGAACTTACGTCTCTCCTCATTAAACGAAATATACAGGCACGGCTTCCCCTCCGAAGCGTTCGCGAAGCATGTCAGGGCGGCGAACGTAGTTTTC
>JAMOVB010000023.1 GCA_027061705.1 Desulfurococcales archaeon | reverse complement strand
GTTCCTGCCGCCGGAGGTGACGTCAACTATCAACCTCCTGGGGTCGACTATCCCCTTGAACTTACCTACGGAGTAGACGGCGTCCGTCGCTAGGGCCGCCAGCTCCTCAGCCTCCTCCTGAGTCATCCCGTCGCTCCAGTGTAGGGGGAGGCCCTCAAGCGCTACTACGAACCTACCTATGCCTTTAATGGACTTGAGGTACCGCACGATCGCGGTGATGACCTCCTCCCCGCCCCCGTCTCCGCTCAACTCCACGTACCTCCAGGTCTGCGGGCTCGGCGCGGCGCCTACCTAATCGTGACCCTGATCACTAACGGCTCGTCGAGGCTCTTGAGGGGCTCGACGTTAATCCTTACCTTAGCCTTAACTCCCTTCTTCTCGAGCGCCTTCTGTATTATGTACGCCGCTAGGAAGGACTCCGGCGATAGCGTGTACTTAATGCCCTTCTGCATGAGCATGTAGGCAACGGGCTTGAATATGCTGTCGTACACCTTAATCACGTACTCGCTGCCCACGTCAGCGTGCTTACCCGCCTCCGGAGTCTCGACCTCAACCTTCTGGCTGAAGCCGAACATCTTGAACACGTCTGTTATCTCCTCCTCAAGCGCCTCGACTTCAGGCAGCTCGTAACCGAGCTTGCTGAACATCTCGTCAGCCAGCCTAGTGGCCTCCCTAAGTATTATCTGGGTCATGGCGGCGCTGCCGCTGCCCAGCACCTTAGAGACGGCCACCTGGTACATGGCTATTATGGTGTTCAGCACGCCCGACTTTATCTTAACTTCCTCCTCCAACGTGAACTCGCCTCTCTTAGCCATGGCTACGCGCCCCCCTCCACGCACCGCTCACGCGATGCTTAGAGGGCAGCTCTGATTCTTGGTAGCTGCTTCCTTAGCTCGTACCTAAGCCTCCCCAGCACAGCGCCCCTCTCAGCAAGCAGCACGACGATGTTCTCCTCGAGCTCCGCTATCAGCGCTATATGCCCTGAGAACTCGACGGTAATCATCTCAGACCTCCCTAGGTCTAGCTCCTTCCCCATCGACTCGATTGAGCCGACGGAGGCGGTCACCATTGCGGCAAGCGCCTCCTCGTCGAAGGCGCCGCTAGTCGTTATCGAGTCTATCGTGAAGCCCTCCTTACTTACGACGAACACCCCCTGAACCTTGGGGATTCTCGACAGATCCGTTAAGGCCCTCTTCAAGGGCGTTACTCCGGACATTCACACCTACCTCACGTACCTTGCTTCTTGAATTATACGCCCCTGCTTTTAAAAGTTTTACTCGTGAAATCCATAAATGAAGAATAAAAATTTTCGATACATTAATTAAGTTAAGTAAATTTAGTGGAGCGAAATTTTGTAAAATTTTCTTCAACACCCTCCCAACTACGCCCCGCCAATCCTATACGTGAGTATCGTCGCGCCACGCACGAAGCTGAAGTCACCCGAGCTCAGCCCCTCCCTAAGCCTCCTCAACGCCTCCCTACCGCACACCTTACCCCAAGCCCCGCTCAGGCACACGCCCACCTTACCGGTACCGTTAACCAGTATGTGGAGGACGGCGCCGTCACCAAGCATTACCGTGACGACCCTACCACCGCCGTCCTTAAGGACCCTATCGATAACGCTTGTGAAGTCGTTGCCGAAGACGGCCTCAGTCTCCGGAGGTGTCAGCAACACGCGGGCCATGAATGCAGGGTCGCTCACCTTCCTAGACAGGACCTCATCATCAACTAGAGACTCGAGAACGGCTATCAAGTCGCTGCCGCCACGGCCACGCTGCTCCGGAACCCTCTGAGGCTGTGGCTGGGGCCTGCCAGCAGCTCTCGGGGAGGGCGCCTTACGTGCGGCCCCGCCGAGCCCGCCGGCAGCGGGTGCCTTAGGCTTGGGGGCCTCCGCAACGCGCTCCCCACGCGCCTCAGGCTTGGGCGTGGCTACGGCCTCGCCCCCGCCGCCTAGAACCTCACCCAGGGTGACGCTCACGGCGTAGTTCCTAAGCCCGTCGATCAACGCCCTCGACTCTATGATCTCGTAGTCAACCCTCACCTCCTCACTGCTTAGTGAGTAGACCTCAACCTGGCCTCCGGAGCCTACGGACTCCATCACATCGCCGACGCGTGGGCCCTCTATTAGGGACTCCCTTACGGCGTCGTAGAGTAGGAGCTTGACGGACATGGAGCCGCAGTCCACGTACATTATTATGATGCGGTCTGAGTCCCTCGGGAAGACCTGAATCCTAACGAACTCAATACCCTTCCCACGCGCCGCGGTTACGGCGGCCTCGACAACGCTCTTAAACTCAGCGCTGTCGTAGAACTCACTTATGGATTCGAACCTTCCTTTCAGGTTGTGCAGCATCCCTCCCATCACTCCCTTAGGACCCAGGTTTCCGTCGCGCCTAGTTTAGTGTTGTGTTTTGCGGAAAATAAATATTTTTCATAACACATTGTTTTACGAATTAAGTGTTTATAAATCGCAATAATCACCTTTTTTCTTTTGTACAGCCTTCCCTTCAACTAAAATTTCTTCTAAGGTAGAGTAGAAAGAAATGTAAACATGGGGCTAGTCAATCTTTTAATATATAGTAAATGGTTTGTGAAGCCCATGATATTGTTGAGAATCCATTCACCATAACTAGAGACTTAGCAGCCCTAAAAACCGGGTTACGGAACCAACGGTTTCACTAATTTCATTCAGTCTGTCATAACCCCTTATTGAGTGCCGGGCCGCCCATGTAGTAGTTACTTAGAACCAATAAACTTTACCTAAACGCCGTCCGGGGATTTGCCACTGAATCGTGGAAATTATGTATATTTAGGTATTAGGCTAGTTAATCTACGGTTAGGGCAATGAGAGCACGTAAAGCGCGCCACGCTGGGGTGGCGGTGCTCGCGCTCACGCTAGCGGCCATCGCCGCGGCCGCAGCCCTCACAACCCCTGTCAACGCCGCCGCCTACTTAGGGATCGCGGGCTTCCCGCCGGCAACGCAGGCGGTAGTTGTTAGCTCGTCAAGCTACAGGCACGTATTCTCAGCGCCGCTGGGCAACGTAACCCTATCCCTTTACGTCGGGGGTTCGAGGGAGGTGTCGACAACCCTAGGGGGTGGGGAGGCTTACGATGCCGCCGTGCTTAAGGTTATAGGCTACTACGACGAACTCACCCACAAGTTCATCGGGTTTAAGGCGAACCTAACGGTGCGTGATAAGGACTACGCATCACCCCTAGGTGCGTGGGTCATCACAGTCATTAGGGACAGGATAGTGTCTGAGAACATAACCCGCACGCATAAGGGGGTGTACGTAACGTACGTTGCTCAGGCCTGGTTTAAGGTTGAGTACGCGTCGCTACTGCCCCTGCAGGCGGGTGTAACTTACGACAGGTATAACCTAACGTGCACGGTCTTCATACCCGCTGACGCCGTGTCAAGCAGTCTCGCCGTGGCGGGCGCCGGGGGAGCTAGCTAGGGCTGCGGTGCCGTGTCTAAGCCGGCGTAGGTTTCTTTTTAAGAACTTAAAAACAGGTTCTAGGCTAGCTACGCTGCCGGCCCGGCTCACCTGGTCCCGGCCGCCAGCTCCAGGAAGTACTTGTGTAGCCTTACGTCGCCTGAGAGCTCCGGGTGGAATGTCGCCGCTATTAGGCTTCCCTGCCTCGCCAGCACCGCGACGCTGTCGAGCTTGGC
>JAMOVB010000022.1 GCA_027061705.1 Desulfurococcales archaeon | reverse complement strand
TCTGCCGGTCACGCTTGTAAGGAACTGTGCTAGGTCGTCGGGATTTCCAAGCGTCGCCGTTAGTACGGCGACCTGAGGGGCCCTGCTCGAGATGAATTTGCATATGATTTCGATTAATGTCATTAGGAGTGAGGCTCCGTGGGAGCCGTAAAAGTCGAGTTCGTCAGCAACTATGAGGTCTACGAATTGAAGGAATCCGGCGAGCACCGATTTCGCGGGTGAGTGTGCTGCTCTTTTAAGATCCACCATGAGGTATGCGGGGTTAGTAACCACTAGTCTGGCGGACAGTACCTTCCTCTTTAACGCGTCGGTACCGACCTTCGATGCGGTGCTCGCATCAGCGATAACTACGGAGTCGCCGCTACCGTATACTGCGGTGTAGTACTGATTGAGTCTGCTGACCTGGTCGGCGGAGAGGGCTAGCGTCGGATATATTGCAATGGCCTTGGCGTTATTCCTTAACGCATAGGCAACCCAAGCCTCGGTCTTCCCAGACCCCGTTCCGGAGACCAGTATGGTGTTACGGCCAGATGCTAACGCGTTGAGGCAGTCTAGCTGGTGCTGGAAGAGCCTGCACTCACCAAGCCTTGAGAACCTCTCAACGTCCTTAACGGGGCGCGGTAGTACGTCCTTGAAGAGGACGTTCGTTAGTTTGGGTTCTGAGGCATCGCTACAGAAGCATTCGTAGTCTAGGCTCAGTTCCTTAGCGATATCGCTAGTCCTAACCCTCAAACCCTAACCCGCCTTATCACGCGCTCGAAGGCTTTTTGCTGTGAATTAATCGATTCCGATTACGTTTTCAGGGAAGCTGAGGATTTACTGTGCTGCGTGTATTATGATTTTATTTTCGGAAGAAATTTTAGTTCATCTGAGTAAAATTAAGTTAAGCTCTCGGGTGGTAGTTGTTGGCAGCCTATAGGTATGTAGGCAAGTCTATACCTAGACTGGACGTTTCAAAAGTATTCGGTGATGCTGAGTACGCGTATGACGTTAAACTCCCCGGCATGCTCTACGCTAAGCTCGTCGGCTCAACATACGCGCATGCTAGGATTAAGAAGGTAGACTACTCGAAAGCCCTTAAGGTTAAGGGCGTTGTCAGAGTATTCACGGGTGAGGACTTCCCATTTAAGGTTGGGATATACGCTGCCGATAGGGATGTGTTAGCTAGGGGTAAGGTTCTTTACTATGGCCACCCAGTAGCTGGGGTTGTTGCCGAGAGCCTTGAGGCGGCTGAGGAGGCTGCCGAGCTTATCGAGGTTGAGTACGAGCCTCTAGAGCCTGTCCTCACCATCGAGGACGCTCTAAAACCGGACGCTCCGCTAGTCCACGAGCATCTTGAGGAGTATAGGCACGCTCCCTTCATATACCCTAAGCCAGGCACTAACATAGCTAACTATCTCAAACTACGTAAGGGTAACATAAGGAAAGGGTTTGAGGAGGCCGACGTTATCGTTGAGAGGGAGTATCGCGAGCCCCTCATAAGCCATGCGTACATGGAGAACTGGGTCGGGGTCGCGAGGGTCAGGGGGGATGGGGCGGTTGAGGTTTGGTCTTCGCACCAGTCCCCCTTCGCGGTGAGGTACCTGCTAGCGGCTTCGCTTAACTTACCGGTGGGTAAGGTTATCGTGCATCATGCGTTCGTTGGCGGGGGATTCGGAGGTAAGGCGGGGCTCCTGCTTGAGCACATACCCGTACTCTTCTCTATGAAGTTAGGCGGCAGGCCTGTGAGGCTCGAGTTAAACAGGGAGGAGAACTTCCACTTCATGGCTCAGAGGGCCGGATACCTATTCAGGATGAGGACAGGCGCCACTAAGGACGGCAGGCTCACAGCGCATTACGGCGAATACTACCTTGACGCTGGCGCGTATGCCGACTATACTGTAAACATAGGTAGGTCGGTCGGCTTCGTGCCTACAGGGCCTTACGAGATACCCAACATATTCGTTGATTCGATAACCGTATACACGAATAAGGTACCCACGACAGCGTTCAGAGGCTTCGGTATGCAGGAAATGCACTTTGCGTTCGAGCAGCAGATGGATGAACTCGCTAGGAAGTTAGGGATCGACCCTATCGAATTCAGAATTAAGAACGCCTTAATCCCAGGCAAGTCACTCATACCCACGCAGGCAAGGCTTCGTGAGGATGCTGGCGACCCTGCAGGAACAATGCGTAGGGCTGCCGAATTATTCGGCTGGGGGAGGAAGTTAAGGTCTGAGGGCAGGCCTCCCTGGAAGTTCCGTGGTGTCGGCGTTGCTTCCTTCTGGAAAGGCCCCGTACAGCCTCCTAACGCGGCCTCGTCAGCCATAGTTAAGGTCAATGAGGACGGCTCCGTCGACGTTCTCGTAGGTACTGGGGAGATGGGGCAGGGAACGGTGACGGCGTTAGCCCAGATAGTTGCTGAGGAGCTGGGCATACCTGTTGAGAAGGTTCACGTATCACCCATTAGGTCTACGGACTCCGTAGCCTATACGTGGCAGACGGTTGGGTCGAGGGGGCTTTACTCTGAAGGGCAGGCGCTACTGCGGGCGCTGGCCGACCTTAAGGATCAGATGCGTGAGGTGGCCGCACAGGTTTTCCACGTGTTCAAGGATGAGGTTGAGATTAGGGAAGGGAGGGCATGCGTCGAGGGCAAGCCGTGGCAGTGCATAAGCCTTGAGGAGATGGCTCTCGGATACACATTGCCTGACGGTAGCGCCATACACGGCCCCCTAATAGGTAGGGGCTCGCACGTCCCCTCCCAGACGACCTACCTAGATCCCGAGACAGGTAAGGGCGAGCCTAAGCCCTTCATGACCTTCGGGACAGGTGTGGTGGAGGTGGAGGTCGACCTACTCACTATGAAGGTACGCGTCGTTAGGACAGCGTTAGTTCTAGACACTCCAGTGATAAACCCGGGTCTCGCGCTGGGCCAGGTGTACGGCGGTACGGTGATGGGTATCAGCATAGCCTTGGGGGAGGAGCTTAAGTTCAGTGAGGATGGCAGGCTACTTAACCCCAACCTAACAGACTATAAGGTGTTTAGGGCTGAGGATATTCCCGAAGAGATGCTGGCTGACTTTCTAGGGGTTGGGCAGAGGAACGCCCCGTACGGCGCTAAAGGCATAGGCGAGTTAACAATGATACCTTGGCCAGCCGCCATAGCCAACGCAATATATGACGCCATAGGGGTAAGGATAACTAAACTTCCCATAACCCCCGACAGGCTGCTCGAGGAGGTTAGGAGGCAGAGGCCGGACTTACTTGAGAGGCTTGAGAGGTGGGTTCTCGGTGGTGAGGGACGTGAGCGTTAAGCACTCAACACTAGTCTTCAGGTCGACCCTACCTAAGTTCACGTACTTACGCCCCTCAAGCCTGAGCGAGCTTCTGGAGCTTAAGCATAGGTACGGGCCCCGCGCAGCATTACTTGCCGGCGGAACCGACTTGCTTGTCGATATGAAGGCAGGGGTTAGGAGGCCGGAGTACGTGATAGACATTAAGGGTGTTAAGGAACTTAAGAGGCTTTGGCGTGAGGGTAGCGATCTCTTCATAGGTGCTGCAGTCACCCTTAAGGAGCTGGTGGAGTGTGACATCGTAAGGAAAGAGTATCCCATTCTGGCCGATGCCCTAAGGGTTATGGGTGACTTCGTACTTAGGTCGAGGGCAACGCTATGCGGCAACGTGGTTAACGCCTCACC
>JAMOVB010000021.1 GCA_027061705.1 Desulfurococcales archaeon | reverse complement strand
TGGGTTACGACCCCTCAACAGGTGTTCTGAAGTGGATGAACGTTTCGAGAGCTGCCGTGAGGGCGGACGGCTGGGAAATACCGGTGATGTACTTCTCAGTAATGCTTCCGGCTCCCCTACCCCTAGCGCTAGGTCCTAGGGCTTACATAGCTGTAGTGCCTCTAGGAAACTGCAACGCTGTTAAGCTAGTTCTAAGCGGTACCCCAACCTAACACACGCTTTTGCCTCAAAATCACTCATGCCTCAATAACCTTTAGCTGTCGATGTAACAATTTATTAAGCTCCTTTAAACTTGGGTGAAGTCCCTGCACAGGTTACTTAGGAGGAGAGGCATTAGCGGCCTAGTCGCGTCGATAGTGCTGGTTGCCATCGCGGCGCAAGCTGTGTACGCTATAATAACACTCTATGGGAGAAGCTACAGCGCTTTAAGCCGGGCATACGTTAACGTAGTGGAGAACGTCAACGCGCAGTCAGCCAACATCGGTGTTAGGGTTGAGGGGGGTGAGGTGTATGCCAGATCCTCAGCGCCGCTCCGCATAATCGGGTCATACCTGATTGGCAGTGGCGGGACGTTACTGAGGTTCGAACCCCTCGCCCCAGCGTTGACGCCGGATCCTAAACCTCTGCTCAACTCGACGTTAACTTCAGCAATAATGGCTGGGAAGTATAGGGCGCTAATAATATTCAACGGCGGTAAGTACCTACTGATAGACCCATCCACGCTCAAGCAGAACTCAGCGACCTCCGGCACAGTAAGGCTCACGGGCGACGTCATCAGCGAGATATTTGCTCAAGACTCCTCACCGATAAACTTCACCACACCCTCACCCAAGCTCTTCCACATAGCGTGGTTCACGTACTTCGTGAGGGGCGTGACGCCGCAGACACTCTCGCTAAACACGCTCTACAAGCTGGTGATCAGCGGTGACGGCATAGTTAACGCATCATTCTTTAACATAACCGAAGCAGTCAGCGGGACTTCATGGGGGTCTGCATTCTTCGCCGGCACGGTAATATACTACGATAACGTCAGGTACGTCAACCTAACGCTAACGCTGGGTCTTAAAACGCCCTACTCCTACTACTTCCTCCCGTCATCCTATGGAAGGGGGGTGTTGGGTAGGGTGGCGTACTTTATATTCCCAACATCCTACAGCCCCACGAAGCCCTTCAACGTCATACTACGCATACTGAGCACGAGCTTTCAAATCCCGACACAAGTTCCGCTGCAGCATGAGGTCATCAAGACATACAACTATAGCGGAAAGTGGAGCGGGTGGACACTCACCGATAAGGTTACGGTCTACGTAAACCTGACGAACGCCCCGCCACAGGGCTACATTCTGCTAGGGCTTGAGGGCTGCATGTACGATAAGTTCACGTACTATCAAAACGTAAGGATTAACTCCTACGGTTGAGGGGCCTTAAAAATAAGCCTGCCGAAGCCGGTCCGCGACGCTGACTGGTCGTAAATCTCCTCAATAATGAACTCGTACGCCGGGTAATCACCTGGTGCGCGGCCTGCGACCCCCCTGCCGTGGTACGCGTCGTGGAGAACGTTAAGGTACTCCTTAATAGGGCCGTCCTCATGGATCTTGACAGAGCATCTGACCTCATAGGACGTTACGGGCGGTGTGAAGAACACGAGCGTGGCCCTGCCCGTAGACCTAACGTTAACCCATGTGTGCTTGAAGGCCATCTCGAGAGCGCCGAGCCTCCGAAGATCCAGCTTGCGGACATCGTAGAAGTAGTTAAGGAGTTCTTTAAGGACCTCGCTAAGAGGTAGCTTAAGCAGCCTCCGCGCCCTCTCAAGCATCTCATTAAGGAACTCAGGCTTCGGTATGAAGCCAACCATCTTAACAGAGCCGCTAAGCCCTGCAGGCCCATCCGTAACGACTACTGGGTTAGCCCTAGTGAACGAGATCAGCATCTCCTCTCTCTCACCGTTAATTAAGCGCTTAAGCGAGTCAACCCTCTCGAGAATAACGTACTTGATGAAGTCCGCCGGGAGCTCTGCGCCGGGAGTGCTCATGAGAGATCAGCCGATGTGGAAGGTGCTGCCAGTAATAAAAGTTAAACATATATACGCGGGGCTAGCCTCCCTTAACACTGACAGCTGCACGCCCCTCCTCGGGGCTGACTACGCTCTCTATAAGCCTAAGCAGAGCTATGACCCCCTCATTAACTAAGCTTATGACCTCACGCCCCAAGTCCGTAACCACGTAGTACTTCCTCGGCGGCCCCCTGCCGGGCGCCGTACCCCAGAACGACTTTATGAGCCCCGCCTTCTCAAGATTCTTAAGGGTCTCGTAGACAGTCCCCTCACTAGGGTTAAGCATCCCCTTACTTAACGCATTTATCCTAATCCTAAGGCCGTAACCGTGTATGGGCCCCTCCCTAAGTATTAGGTTAAGCATCACTATGGCGTAAACCCCGGTCTTCAAATCGCGGAGCAACTTACTGACAATCTTATCTACCTCGCCCCGACCTTGCTTCCTGAGCATAACTACCAACCCCTAACCTAAATAACGCGGCCTCCGCTATATCCTTAACCATCCCTCCTAACCCTAACAAAGAACGTGTCTCCATACCTAACCACTTCGAAGGCCCCGCTCTCCAGGATGATCTTCAACGCCTCCTCACGCCCTACCCTAGCCTCCTTAACTATGGTTTCCAACGCGTAGTCTAGCTTCAGTGGATGTACCTTCGTAAGGCGGGCGAGCGAGTCGAGAACACCCTCACCAACGAAGGGCGCGGGCGGCCTGCCCTCAACGCTCGCCAGTAAATGCACCCTATCCCTACCCAGGTACTCTGAAATTAGCTCAGCAGCCTCCCTAAGGAACTCGCGGGTAGGCGGCCTAACCCACCTCTCGGCGGGCGGCCTTACCGGCACCATAATGTAGGCTTTGTCCGGCCCTACGAGGCGTAGCGCCTCGCTAATCTTACGCAGCTCGGCCGGAGAGTCGTTAACTCCCTCAACAAGCATGGTCTCGGTGATCAGCCTACCCGTAAACTCCTTGGAGAATTTAAGAATGCCGTCAAGGACTAACGACCAACTCAGTAATTCATGCGGCCTGTTAATCCTGCGGAAAACCTCCTCAGACCCGCAGTCAATCTTAACGGAAACTAGCGAAGCGTTAAGCAAGTCCTCCCTAACGTCAGCACGCCATAGTAGGGAGCCGTTAGTTATTACAGCAACCCTAGCCCCAGTCGAGCGAAGCACTTCGGAGACTTCATACCCTAAGCACGCGTCAAGCGTTGGCTCACCGTCAGGTACGAACGTGACGTAGTCAACCCTAACGCTTAGGTTGTGCAGGGCCCTAACAACCTCGTTAACAACGTATGTCGGGTCCCGGAAGACCCTGCGTGTCAGGCTCTTGCTTGGAGTCCTGCCCGCCTGGCAGTACACGCACGAGTACGTGCACTCCTTACCCGCCAAGTTATTAACGCCTAAGGATACCCCAAGCCTTCTAGAGTGGACAGGGCCGAAAACAACCCCACGCACTTCCGTTGCCTCACCCACTTTATAATCCCCGCACCTGCTATTATAGTGGTGTAGTCATTGAGGTCGAGGAAGGTTAGGGACCTCATAATGGGGTGGCTTGTTGACGAGGGGTTCGAGGTCAAGAACTTCACGCTACCGGAGCCAGCCGAGGTTAAGTGGGGGTTGGACGTCTTCACGCCGCCCCCGCTACGGGTTAAT
>JAMOVB010000020.1 GCA_027061705.1 Desulfurococcales archaeon | reverse complement strand
TGCCGCGGGGGATTAACTCGATAACAACCTTGCCTCCTTCTAAGCCGTGGGGCATTGAAACATCCATTAAGACTATCCTTTCAAACTCGTGTTGCCGCACGTCAATTATTCTCGAATCTCTAAGGAAGCGTCTGAATAACGGCGCGCTGTGTGAGCTGCTCCTCCTACCCACGTAATGTGTTAGGTTCGCCCTGACGCCACCTTCTAAATACAGGAATGAAGCATTCCCGTTGCTTAGGCGGAGTTTAATCAGCAGCGCGTTAGGTCTGCCCTCTAAAGAGTAGATGTTGTCAACACGCGCATCTCTGACCACGCCGCTCAACTCGTTAGTCAGTACAGCCACGTCCAGCGACGAGAGTCTGCTCTTAACCCTAACCAATACCCTAAACACCCGGGACCTTCCTAATCAGAACAACTATTAACTCCCGCGACCTCCTCACCAACTCCGTCTTGACGACTCTCCAACCGCTTATGGCTTCATGAATCTCATCGATCCTCACTCCCGAGCACTCGATGCTGTTGCGGCACAGGACGGTGTAGGCTAGTAGGCACTCCTCCCTACACACCCTAGCGCATTCGCTGATCAACCTGCGTAGGTCATCACCAGCCCTGAATACGGAGACCGAGAAGACGGCGTTAGCTATGCAACTCCTTAGCGGGAGCGCTGCTGCGTCCCCAGCAATTACGTCGCCGAGTAGACCTAAACTAGTTAACCTACGTCTGGCGTGCTTAAGCATCTCAATACTTAAGTCAATGCCTACGTAATACCTCGGCGAAACGCCTCTGAAGCCCGCTAGGATTCCTGTCCCGCACCCAACGTCAATCACTACCCCCTTAACCATTACGTCACTCTCGAAGCCACTATCGAGAACTTCGCTGATCTTGCGGACCTGCTCGTCGCCGTAGAGCTCGTCGTATGACCCGGCTATCGAGTCGTACCAGGTTATAACGTCGTCTACCCCGGTACGCGTGCCCCCTAGCGCCGGGCCCGACATCATGGCGCTACGCCTGCGATAGGAACTCGTACACGGCGACCCACACTATGAATTCAACCGAATAGAAGACCGTTATACCCTTACGTAGCCAGTTCGGTATTCCTATGCCGCGGTTTGAAAGCCTTGCCGCAGGAACGTATACGGCGAAGTAGAAGGCTAAGAGCACGGCATCCCCTACCGGCGAACCCAACGATGCGTGTATGGGGTTCGTTATGAGTGCGAGTATGATCCCGCATATGGCGGCGATGATTGCCTTATTCCTGACGACGAGCGTCTCCGGGCTTAACGTACGCCCGACCAACCACCTCATCCCCTCATGATAGTGTTTCTCAAGTCGTTCGTAAACCTAAGTAACTCATCCAGCGTATTCCTTAAAAGCTCATCAGCTGAGCATGGGATCGGCGCCTCAGCGAAGTTCTGAAGATTGCCGAAGGCACTAATAATTGTCACGGCCCTACGTCTGCAAATGGCGATGACCGTCCGCTGATTTCCAGAGGCTCTTAAGCAACGGTATTCACTGCCGAAATCCATGCAGGCTACTCCTCCGAGGTTCTTAAGCGCCTTACGAACGTGTTGTGGGCATCCCCGCGCCGTTAGGCCCTCATCACTACGCCCTCTAAGAGGGATGATTACACGGGGTGTGGTTAAGCATGCGTCACTAACACTATCTAGGAGCTTTAGAAAAGTTATGAGTTTCTGGCAAGCGAGCGTCTCATCCCCGCTCCACTGTATCTCCACAGCTACGCTGTAGGTGCCGGTCACCGGGTCGTATGACCGCACCTTCGCGTGGAACTTCTCGCATGCCTTATGTAGCTTGACGGCAGATCCTCGGCAGGAACCACTTACCTCGGCCTTTATAATCACTCGCACCCCCTCACCCCCTCCAAGTACGCTGCGGCGTTCCGTATTATTAGCGGGAGGAGCTCTCTGGGGACGTGGTAGTAGGTTAGGTGGGGGCCTCCGTAAGGCTTGCTGACCTTAACCTTGTAAACCTCGCTAGTCTCGATGTCATCGGCGAGCCTGCCTAGGTTACTGTTGCTGAGCCTAACCAGTATTGACTTACCGGAGTCATACCTGTCCGTGAATAGTGTTATCAAGTATGTGCTTCCATGGTTAGGTATTGCGAAACAGTCCTTGAAAAGCCCCTTAGCAAGGCTGGGCAGGTCCTCCGCCAACGCCCACTTCACCCTGCCGTCGAAAGTGTCGTAAAACGATAACGTCTTAAGCCTACCTCTAAACCTCCTCATCACTTTAAGCTTACGCTCAATATACTGGGGCGGGAGACCAGTTATCTCGGAAATCTCGTCCACAGTTAACGCCATGCCCTTGAGCGCCTCAGCAATAACGTGCCAGGACCCGCCATACCAGGGCCTTAGCGGAGGTGAGTCCAGTATAAGTAACGCTATCTTGGAGACACCCTCACGTTCAACCCGAACTACGTTAATCCTGCCTTCGATGAAGCTCTTAACCATCTCAACGTTCTCACAACCCTCCCCAAGCTCCCAGAGGACCTGCTTAACCGCCTCATGACGTACTAGCCTATCCTTAACGGAAGCGAATGTCGGGAGTAACTCACGTAGCTTAAGCTGATACTGCGGCGAGATCTTCACGGCTTCCTCAATAATAGCGTCGGGTGTGTGACTCATCTTTTGGAGGTGCTTGTATATCTCTCTGAAGCCCTCGACAGCCAAGCCTAGTGGGGAGAGCTTTATGCTCACTAAGCCGAGGCCTGCTGAGAGGGCGACGTACGCCATCACATAGCCTAGGAGCTCGAAGAACTTATGTCCGAAGGGGCCGTACAGCACGGTGTAGTCTAGATAGTCTTCAGCGTAGAGGACGTTCCCCGAAGTTCCCAGTCGCTTAACACCCTCCGCAACCTCCTCGAAGGTGCTGTCGCCGCAGGCTCCGCAGGTGCTGCAGTTGAGGAAGCATTTGAAGAGCTCGCGCGTTATTAAATTACTGAAGCTTAGGAGCGAGCCACGCCATGATGGTATGGAGCCCTCGCCCTCAGAAGGCCTTACGTTAACTGTCTTCCTAGCCACGTCAATGTTTATCACGTCCCAAACACGTCCACCGATCCTGACCCTATCCCAAGGCCTTAAGTACTTCATAACGTATGTGGAGTCTAAAGACCCTATCTCGCTTTCACCGCACTTGACGGTGAACCTATCATCGCTACTCGGTATTAGTGAGAAGAACCTCCTGATATCGCCTCCTGCCCCCTCCTTACTCCAGAGCTTGTAGAAGTAACCGCCTATTGAGAGCCTTCCCTTATCATCAATCTTCACTATGCCTTTACTGACTAAGGTGTTTATTACCTCCTTAACGTCCTTCTCGCAGTCCCTGCATGCGCTTGTCGATAGCGCAATGTCTATGAAGTCTTTAACGCTCACGCCTTCCTTGCTGAGGGCGCATCCTATGGCCTCCCTAGCTATCACGTCAAGGTAGCATGGCATTGGCGGGAATCTCTCTAAGACTCCGTTCTCAGCTAAGTGCTTTATCGCTAGTGCTAGAACGTAGTCTAGGTCATTGTCCGTAACTATTACTGCAGAGCTAACGCTGCCTACGCTGTGCCCAGACCTCCCAGCGCGTTGAAGCAGTGACATCACGGTCGTCGGCGGGCCTACGTGAACTATTAGGTCGACCTCCCCCACGTCTATGCCTAGCTCTAAAGTCTTCGTCGCTACGACTACCTTGATATCTCCCTGCTTAC
>JAMOVB010000019.1 GCA_027061705.1 Desulfurococcales archaeon | reverse complement strand
GATCGGGGCTTGGGTTGGGTGTGGAACCCTCATACAGTATGATAGGCGTTATTGAGAGGGCGTCGCGCTTAAGCGGATCTCACCCGCTAGACGCCCTATACTCCGCAACAGTAACTAATCCTAGCTTAATAGGTCATGGCTGGCTAGGCGGTATTGAAGTCGGCAGGCGTGCTAATGTAGTAATGCTTAACACCTGGGAACCTCCTGGCTGGCCGGCTCCGCGCAACCTGCCCAGCATTGTCAGGGCTGTCGTTAATGGCGGCTTAAGAGTGGAGACCGTAATAGTGGGTGATAATGTTCTTGTCGATGCTGGCGAGAGCATGACCTTAGGCTATGAGGTTATGAGTAAGGTTAGGAGTAGGTTCGATAAGGATGTGGTGAAGTACTACGACAGTTTTGGCGTTAAGAGTGGTAGGCAGACTGAAAAATAGAATTGGTTTTAATTGCCTCCTCCCGAGCCGCTCTCCTCTTGAGCCTCCTCAACCCTTCTACGTATGTATTCTATAAGCCGTTCAGCCTCATCACGCTCAACGTACTTGGCGTGCTTAGTGAAAACATCTATACTCTCCCTTATGACTTCCTCAACGGGCTTGCCGTTGAGCGGGATTCTAACTTTCTCGATTATCATGGGTGAGGGTTCGAGCGCGGCTCCCTTCTTAATGTATAGGAAGTCGTTATCTATAGGTATTACTTCGAAAGCCCCAACCACCCTATCGCCTAGCTTCAGAGTGAATATCTGGTCGCCGTCTTCAGTCTCACCGATCTTCTCAGCTGAGTACTCTACCGCGGCCTCCATGATCTCGCTAGCCTTCCCTATAACCTTAGCTACAGCCTTGTCAACCTCCTCCTGCGGAACTCTTCTAAACACCTCAACCTTCAGCGTGTCGAACTTCCACTCAATACCGCTGTCAGTGAGCTCGTAATCAATAGTTATTCTGACGACATCACCCTTATCTATCTTAAGCTCCTCGACAAACAGCCTGTAAAGCACCTTGTTAAGCTGCGCGACGTGATATGCAACGTCACTCGACTTTATCTTCTTCTCCTTTATCTCCTTCTTAAGCTGTGCGAACATCGTTCTACGGAGCTTATCCGCGTAAGCCCCCGCAATGACTAGCCCAGACCTTAAGGTCGGCATAATCGCCACCAAGTTTAGAAAATTTAATTAAGGTAATAAGGCTTGATCCCCTGTTTGATGCTCTCTGTAAACGGTTTTTACCGCTCTAAACACAACCCACACCATGGGGTTGTAGGTGCGCCTGCTTAGGAGGATCGCATCTGAGGTTCTTGGTGAGGATTTAGCGAGGAAGGTATGGGGTAGGGTTGAAATCATAGGTGACATAGCGGTAATTAGGAAGCCGCCCGACATTAACCTGGATGTCCTCAAACCCCTAGCCGAGGAGTTACTGAATAGGATTAAGTATGTAAAGTCCGTGTGGGTAGCTGTAACGCCGGTTGCTGGTGAGTACAGGATTAGGCAATACGTGCATCTAGCGGGCGAGCGTAGGTCGGTTACCCTCTATAAGGAGCATGGGTGTGTGTTCAAGATAGATATAACTAAGGTGTACGTATCGCCAGTACTTAATTATGAGCATGGGAGAGTAGCCAAAGATGTGAGGCCCGGCGAGTACGTAATAAATATGTTTGCAGGCGCGGGTCTCTTCTCAATAATAATGGCTAAGCTATCAAAGCCGCGTAAGGTTGTGTCTATAGATATAAATCCCGACGCTTATGAGTTAATGGTTGAGAATGTAAGGCTGAATAAGGTTGAGAACATTGTTGAACCTGTCCTAGGCGACGCCTGTGAGCTCGTCAAAGGGATGGAGGGCATAGCAGATAGGGTTCTGATGCCTCTCCCGAAATTGAGTTTGGAGTGCCTCCCTCAGGCTGTGCGGTCGCTTAAGAACTCAGGCGTGATTCACGTATATGAATTCACGACAGCCCGAAGTAAGGCTGAGGCGATAGACAACGTTAAGAGGGAATTCAGCCGGAAGCTTGATGAGTTGGGCGTCCCCTGGTCCTTCAAATTCGCGCGGGTTGTGAGGAGCGTTGGCCCTAGATACTACCAAGTCGTGTTAGATATACTCATTTCTAGGCCTGCTGGCGCTTCCTCCGCCCCCTCCCACGCTTCTTCCTGCCCTCCACGGGGATGACGCGGACACCTATGCCGAAGAGGTCGTGAATTATGTAGTCTAGGAACCTAACGTAAGTTCCCCTCCTGCCCATGAACGAGCCGAAAACGCCCTCGTCTATCGTTACCGCTAGGTAGGATCCTATGAAATCTACATCCTCGACATACTTCCAGACCCACGATATTGGGTGAACCGCCCGTATCAGCTCAGTTAAATCCACGTCGAGCTCAACACCCCTAACGCGGGAGTCGACATCCTTCTCCACAGCCGATATTCGCTCACCCTTGCGACCGACAAGCCTGCCCATATGTCCCTTCTTAACTATGACGAGGTATCTAGGCACATGCTCTGGCGAGATGTCTGTTTTCCGCATATATTCAAGTAGGTCCAGGACAGTTATTACGTCGGCGTCGGGCGATCTAACCCTAATAGCCTCAAGAACCTTTGACTCCGTCTCCCTAAGCTTCCTCGTTCTAAGCATGTACTCCATAAGCAGCCTTAACCCCATCCTAGCGCCCTCACGGACGATGTCCTTAACCCCTAAGTCAACAACCGTTGCCTTAGGCTCCCCAGCGAGTATGTCTCTTATTATCGACGATGAGTTCATACCCTTGCCCCTCAATGCTTGGAATATCGGGTCCGCAGCGACTATGAGCCTACTTTTCCTGCCAACGCGCATGAGGGCTTCGATAAGCGGTTCGACCTTAAGTGTCTGCGCGTCGTCGATAAAGACTACCGAGTCATCGAACGTCCTGCCCTTGAGGAAGTGACTATCGGCGAACGTTATCCTCCCTTCATTAACCATCCTATC
>JAMOVB010000018.1 GCA_027061705.1 Desulfurococcales archaeon | reverse complement strand
AGGGCGCCCTTCGGATGGTATAAGTCGTTCACAATATCCTGCTACGGGCACCCCCTCTCAGAGCTCTCCCGAAGCTACTCACCCGCGCAGGCCCTTCAAACCCTAACATGCATGTACGGCTTAAATATCGAGAAATACTTGAAGAAAGCGCGCCTTAGCGCGGGAGTTGCACGTACGCTTAAAGACTTCAGTAAAAGGTTTGGATTGAGCTCCGACGCGCTTATCGGGAGCTCCTCAACTATGGCTGGCCTTGTCTTTAAGAACTCACTCCTAGCCCTGAGTAAGGGGCTTAACCTAGGAGGCGTTGAGAATATAGACTTTCTCGAAGTTTTTGAGGTGCCTTCCATTGAGTCACTCCTCATTGAGATACCTTTACGCGTGTCGTTAGCCGAGCGTGTCAGCGAAGCATTGCTTAATAACAAAGCATGCGTCGCGAGTAACGTCAGTATTAAACTGGGTTTTAAGGACGGCCTACTTGATGGGGGCTATGAACGTGCCCACCTGCTAATCATGAGGGGAGAGGAAGAATGGGTTAAAGCACGCACTGTATTAAAGAACCTTATATCGGTATTGTTAGGCGGTTCTGAGTTAATGGAGTTGCACGTATCTGTACAGGCACCAAGCAACGCTTCGGATGATTTAACTAACAGTGAGTTAAAGCTCAGGTGTGTTGCGAGGGACCTGCCGAGCCTTAAGAGTGCTGAGGCAGTGATTTACATTGCCCACGTCGATAGCCTGTACGTACCCGTATCCGCAGCAGTACTTACACGATCGACTGAAGGGTCTGTTAGCGTCTCGCTCTACGTGCCGGCACCCTTAAGGAGGTTCCTAACCACCGCATTGATTAAGGCCGCTGCAGCAATGCTTAGGGGAGGTGTCCCGACACTACATACTTGCATAACGCCTGTGCAGGCCTACATAATACCTGTAGGCAAGGCTCACCTAAGCTACGCTCTTGAGGTTTCCGAAAAACTGAGAAATCACGGAATACGTGTTGTGGTGGATTCCGAAGATGGCAGCTTGGGGAGAAGGATTAGAAGAGCTGGTAAGCTATGGGTTCCTTACATAGTCGTGGTTGGCGATAGGGAGGTAGGCACGGGCACCGTCAACGTACGCATTAGGAAGTCTAAGTTGCAGGTCTCAATGAGTGCTGACGAACTAGTTAGCACCATACTTAAGGATGTTGAAGAGTGCTTTAAAGTCGGGAACAACGCCACTGATGAGCGTTGCCGGGCTGAGAAGTGATGACATGTACCTCCACTGAGGCTATAACTCACTCCTCAATCCTACCCAAGATTTCGTGAAAGGTATTCCTTCCACATTTAGGGCAGTAATGATATATTCTACTCATATCGCTTATGTCGTAACTGACCCTCAGAATCCACTCATAGCCGCACCGAGTACACCTGAGCTTCCACGATGTCAGTTAAACCACCGTGAAGGTAGGGCTGGTAAGGATTAAAAACTCTCGCAAAACAACTAGAATCGGAGCCAGCCCTAGATGACCTATGGAGGGCCCGTGGCTCAGCCAGGCAGAGCGGCGGACCCCTTCGGGGGGTCGTGGCTCCAGTCCTCTACGGGTCTGAGGACCGTAAGGGATGACATGAAGAATCCCCCTGGGAGAGACCCGTAGGTCGGGGGTTCAAATCCCCCCGGGCCCACCACAGCAGGGAGACGGGCTCCTAACCCAACCTTCTTCCTCCCTCAGCAGATGCTAACGACAGGTTAGATGATGGGCTATATATCATCAAGAGTTTAAGAGCGAGGGCCTAATGCAACGCAGGTTTCAGCGCTTTGGCCCCTCATCACCTAGTCAGGTGTTACATCCGTACTTTCGGGTTTTATTAAGCTCATCATATTCCGTGCTTCTAGCATGCGGCATGTTGAAGTTGCTAGGGCTTTAGGAAGTCATGGCGCCAGTATTCAGTCATTCTCCTCCTTTTAATCTCTCTCATCAGCCTATCTATATACCTATAGACCGTCGAATGCTTCCTTCCCTGAATGAGCATCTCTATTGCCTCCCTAGCGACCTGCGCTGACTCGTAATCCCCTATTATGGCTACCTTGTCCTCCCCGATGTTTATGTAGGTGCCCGTCATTTGCTCGATGTTTCTCCGGGCCTTACCCCTCTCGCCTATTAACCTGCCCTTAACGCGTGCTAGGTGGTTTGGAGAGTCCCCTACGACTTCCTTGAGGTCTATTATGACGAGTGTCTGGTCCTCCTCAAGAAGCCTCCACGCGCGTTCGGGGGAGAAGCCTGCCGCCACCGCCCTTATGAAGTCTCGAGCCTTCAGCAACTTATCTATCCTTGTCGTAGGTGCTACAGGCTCTATGGTTACCGAGCCGTTAGCGCTGTCCACGGTGACTCTAGTACCTGTCCTTGCTTCGAGCTCTTTCAAGACCTTACCGCCCTCGCCTATTAGCGCTCCTATCCTGTTGACCGGTATTCTTAAGTATAGCTTTGTCTCTCCTATCGCTAAATCACCCTTCCTGAAGCCCTCCAACCTGCTAACCTCCGGAATCAATACATGTTAAGGGGGCTTTTAAGGAAGAACCGCTAGGCCGGGCCTTAGCTCCTCGCCAGTGACGTAGTGAAACATCTCCTCCAGACTAGGAACTTCAATCCCGACCTCCTCGCCGAAGTACCTGCGTAGGTTTCTCAGGTCTCTAACCAATAATGCCAGTGCGTGCGGGTGGCTTGTCTTGACCGCCTGGCTGACGTCTATTATGTAGTGCCTACCCTTCCAAACCATTATGTTATACTCGCTTAGGTCACCGTGAACGAGTCTAGCCTCCCTATAAGCCCTTCTAACATCCTCAAGAACTCCGCTGAATATTGCTATGTACTCATCGCTGCTTAGCTCGACCTCCTTAAGCAAGGGCGCCCTACGCCCAGACTTGCCTATGAACTCCATGATAACCACGTTATCGCGTTGCACTATAGGCTTAGGAACCGATACACCTACGGAGTACAGTAGCTTGTAGTTCTTGAATTCTTTGCGGGCCCATAGAATCATAAGTTTCCTCGTAGATTTCGGTACGTACTTATCGAACCGCGGATCCCCTATTATGTACTTCAGGATGCTTTTCCTGAACTCCGCGGTTGCTGTTAAGTATATCTTCACCGCTAGATCATCACCCTTTGGCGACACGCCCCAATACACTCTAGCCTCCTTTCCCGCGCTGACAACGCCCTTAAGTTCGTAAAGGTAACCCATCCGCACTAGGTCTAGTATCGTTTTAACGGTAGCTGTATCGAAAACCTCCTCAACAGTCTCAAATAAGTCTTTGTCGACTTCCCTACGCTCCTTGCCGGTTATTCTGTAGTACTCGTCGAGAAGCCTATCTACGTCTCTACGCGGTATTAGAACTCACCCTCATACTCGAGGAGTGCCGGGTCAAGATACCCCTGCTCAACCAGTTTCTTCTTCTCATCCCTAGTGTACCTGTAGAGCACGTCTCCCCTATCATCCCTAAACTCCCAGACGCCCAGAAGCACTATGTCCCTCTTATTTATCCACATCCTCCTCCTAAGCTTGCCAGGTATCCTAGCCATCCTCTCCTTACCGTCTTGACAGAATACCTTAACGTAATTACCTCCTATTATGTCGGTAACGACGCAGAGAACCTGCCCCTCCTCCGTAGGAAGCAATAGCTCGCCGCTCTCCTCACGCTTATGTTTCTTCTTCTTTTTCCTTCGCTTCCTAGCCACTAACTACCCCACCTATAAGAGTAGGTATGCCTTACCCTTATAAATTAATATTTTTACGCGAGAACCTAGGCTGTAGAGCCTCGGCGCCCTTATGAAGTAGACGTTGCCCGTATCTACTGACTGGACTACGGCACGCCCTCCCTCATAGTTGAGCACCCTACCATCCAGTATTGCGTAGTCCTTGCTACTCAAGTATTTGATCCGCCCCCTCCAGATCTCGTCATGCGTTAGGGAACGTACCTTACCCGTGCTCAACGATTTTATGACGACCCTCCCGTACTTCAACTTAATGACCTGGGCAGGCTCACCCTCATACTCAACTATATCCCCTGCTACCAGCCCGGGCAGCCTAGCGGAAATCACTAACTTACATTTCCTCTTGTTTCCGAGCTGGCCTGTGTTCTCCCACGTTTGAATTAGTTTGGCCGCATACTCCTTCTTAAGTAGGTTAGCAACGTACCTGCACGCCGTCTGGCTATTCATCTTTATATCGACTCCTTCCCTGCCCTCCTTAATCTCAACTATGCTCTCCCTGAACGTCTTAACCCTCGCCAGCCTTTCACCGACCGCCCTCATAACGTTAAACCTTGTTGGAGCTAGCGTGCGTATCTGAAGTATCGCCTCGTAACCCCCTCCCCTACTCTTAAGGCAGTTCGGGCACAGCCTCTTGTCCACCTCTAAGTGCGTGCTGAGCTCTTGAACTAGGGATGCGCTTCCATACCTTCCCTTAACAAGCATCGTAACCATCCCTGAGGAGAGCTCCTTAACCTTCACATCAACTACCTCAACCCCAGGATACACTGTTGAACGTTTGACGAGCGTGCTGAGTACATACCACCGAACAATGTCCTTGATATCCTCGCCTAGATGCTCCCACCTTCCATGCAGGTAGGTCGCCCCGCAGACCGGGCAGACAGTTACTTTAATCTTACTCGGTAGCTTAAGTATCACCCTCTCTTTCACAAAGCACTCTGGACATAGCCCATCTATTATTGGAGTATCCTTAGACTCCTCCCTCCCGCATCTGACACAGAACCTCCTCCCCAAGGAACCACCTCAGAATCTGACGAACTGCGCGTATGGGACTCCCTTCACCTTAAATACGGACTCGGGGTGAATGAGGCCGTTCTTCACTGCGGCGTTGATCACTCTCTGACCAACGAGCATGCCTGTGTATGCTTGCCTAACATACTCTAAAGCCTCATCCACTGAGGCCTTAAACCCGCCGAAGAACTCCTTATTGACCTCCAGCCTTACATCGCCTTCGACGTACGTCCTGCCGAGTAACTCGGCATCGCATACGCCCACCACGTAGGTAATAGACCCTAGATTATCTACCTCATGTACCTTCACAAAAACCTCGAGCTCCGCAACCTCCTCATGCGCCTTACCGTTAGCTTCACCCATGACCTGCTCCAGCATTGAGTAACCGTTACCTCCCTTATATGGGCTTCACCGGGGTTTCGGCGCCGCAGGCTAAGCACCTTATTATCCATACCTTACCCTTACGTCTGAGCTCGGTTTGATATGACCCGCAGGTCTGACACTTAACGTACGTGTCGAGAAATCTCTTAAATAGAGAGTTAATCGTCTGTGCCGATACCCTAGAGTATATTATGAATGTGCCTGAATCGTCTATGGAGCCCCTTGCCGCAAGCTCCTTAAGTAGGTACCTAGCGCATATTCTGGGCTCTCTGAGGAGGATGTCGCAGACTTCCTTGAAGTTCTTTATGTGCGTCTGGAGGCCTACATGCACTATGTTTAGTGAGGGTATATCCAGCTTTGGAGCCTCCCTCTTCTCCGGCAGCATCTTGTAGAGCCTGTCAAGCAAGCGTTCATAGTTCAGCGCGTCCTCAACCATTCTCCCAACCTCCTAACGAATAGGTCTCTCAAGTTTTTAAGCTAACTAGAGGGCCTCAATAAGGTGGGGCATGAGGGTATTTATTAAGACCTACGGGTGCGCGCTGAATAGGGCGGATACCTCGCTTATGGTAGCCCTGCTTAGGAGGCGTGGTCACGAGATAGTTAACGATGAGGGCAGCGCCGATGTCATCATCGTTAACACCTGCACCGTAAGGCTCGACACCGAGCAGAGAGTGGTTAAGTATTTAAGGAGGGTGTATAGGGACTACGTCATCCGTAGGAGGGTGAAGCTAGTCATCGCTGGCTGCATGGCCTCAGCCCAGCCCTACATGCTCAGCAGGCTCTTCCCTAAAGCGTCATTAATATCCCCGCAAAGGATTACCGCGATAGCAAGCGCCGTCGAGGATGGTGGCAGGCTAGTCCTGATAGGCGGCGAGCGTGATACATCGTCGCTGCCGTTGCATGTTGAGGGGGCTGTGGCGGTGATCCCCATAGCTGAGGGTTGCTTAGGTAACTGCTCCTTCTGCATAACTAAGGTTGCTAGGAGGAAGCTGAGGTCATACTCTCCCAAACTCATACTATCCAAGGTTAGGGAGGCCGTAAGGAAGGGTGCCGTCGAGATCGACTTAACCGCCCAGGACACGGCATCATACGGGCTTGACTTAGGGGGTGGGGTTAGGCTTGACGGGCTTGTCAGGATGATATTAGATAATGTTGATGGGGATTACATGTTAAGGATAGGCATGGCTAACCCCGACACGCTGATGCCGATACTTGATGGCGTTATTGAGGTGCTTAAGGACCCGAGGGTCTACAAGTACCTGCACATCCCTATGCAGTCGGCGGATGATGATGTCTTAAGGATCATGCGCAGGAAGTACACCTACGACGAATTTAGGGATTTAGTGCGTGAGGTTAGGTCCAAGATACCTGAGGTTTCAATAGCTACTGACGTAATAGTCGGACATCCCGGCGAGGACGAGTGCGCTTTTCGAAGGACGCTTAGCGCTATTAAGGAACTACTCTTTGATAAGGTTCACCTAGCGCAATACACGCCTAGGCCTAGGACGGAGGCGGCGGCAATGCGTCAGGTTCCAGACCCGGTTAAGAAGAGGCGGAGTAGCGAAGCGGCGGCGGTGGTTGAGGAGGTTGGCAAGCTGGTGAACTCTAAGTACGTTGGTAGCCTAGCTAAGGCGCTAGTAACCCACACATCCTTCAGAGGGTCGGTGGTGGCACGGCTACTTAACTACAAACCCATAGTTCTTCGTAACGCCGGCAAGGATTTGCTAGGGAGTTCCGTGTTGGTTAGGGTTGAGGCGGCAACATTCTACGATCTTAGGGGGAGGGTCGTTAATTATTATTAGCTACTAAGCGGAGAGTGCCGAAACACCTTCATAAACCCATGGTGGGGGCTAAAGATAAGCTTATATCCCCACACGCCCTTCAAGGTAGGGATTGGGTGGAAGCAGTGCCCGAGAGAAGCGTCGAGGATGAAATGGTGGTGGGCAAGCACCTGTACGCCAACATGTACGGTATAGAGCGGAGTAAGTTAGAGGACGAGAAGTACGTACGTAACGTCGTACTGGAGGCTGTCAGGGCTGCTAACGCCTCCCTCATAGATATAAAGTCATGGAGCGTGGGCGGTAAGAAGGGAGGGGTTTCCGTAATAGCGTTAGTGGAGGAATCCCACATAGCGATCCACACATGGGTCGAGTACTCATACGCCACCGTCGACATATACACCTGCGGAGCCCACACGAACCCTTGGGCGGCATTCGACGTAGTACTTAAGGCATTCAACCCGCGCAAGTATAAGGTAGGATACGCCGACAGATCATCAACAACGCTAGATTAAAGGAAAGGAGGCAAAACAAGGTACATAAACCCCAACCCAAATAAAATAACCTGGGCCGCGGTAGCTCAGCTCGGTAGAGCGCCGCCCTGGTAAGGCGGAGGTCCCGGGTTCAAATCCCGGCCGCGGCTCCAAAAACACGTTCTTAATACCCACCTGTTGATCACGCACTAGCTCTGTAAGTGAAGCCCTTACTAACCTGCCGACAGTATCTCTTGTAAATTATCTCCACTTAAGGGTACCGACTTAGGGATGGGTGGGGCTTGCTAATACTTTTCACTCTTATTCATAAGCTTTGTTTTAATTATGCGGTATTGATTTTCACCAATACACTATTGTTCAGCTAGCATTGTGTGTTTAACTCTCAATTTTCATTGGTGCTAGGTAGCCTATCTTTGATACAAAATATTCAATAGGTATGACATTTTAACTTATCATACAGGTAATACTAGATCGTAGTAACTTGATACCTAGGAATTTCTCTGTAGAATATTTTATGTATTTAGCGCGTATCTTATCACGTTGACGAATATATTTTAGAGGCTTATCCCCCTTACCGTAGTGTGGGATTAATGGGAGTAGAGCTACTTGGATGGGTGGTTGCGGCTGGTAGGGGTAATACGTTCGTAGCTAGGATTCCTGGGCGTGAAATTAAGGTTAAGATACTGAACCAGGGTGTCGCCAAGTCAATATCTAATGCAGTAGCTCGCGGTTCTGAAGTCCTGATTAAGTTTAGGGTGGAGAGTCTGAATGGCGGCGTTGCTAAGGCGCATGACGTCCGGGTCCTCCACTCCGGCATGAGCCCACCTACGTACGGTAGCGTGGATCCTTCGAAGCCCGGGGAGTTCGCTTTAAAAAGCTTCATAGCGTTGAGGCTTCCTAAGTACCAGAAGATAATTAAGGTTCAGCACGCCATACTTAGGTCTCTTAGAAGATTTCTTGATGGGGAAGGGTTCACCGAGCTCCTCCCCCCAGTGATAAGCACGGTTAGCGATCCAGGGCTGAGGGGCGCGAGGAGGCTTAGGACGAGGCTCTACGGAAGCACCTACGAGTTAGTTGCCAGCGTCACGATGTTCAAGCAGGTTGCGGCAACTGCTTTGGGTAAGGTGTACTTCATATCTAGGAACGTTAGGGAGGAACCGCCGGAGAACGCCGCTACT
The DNA here is from genome assembly GCA_027061705.1 of Desulfurococcales archaeon. Classification (GTDB taxonomy): domain Archaea; phylum Thermoproteota; class Thermoprotei_A; order Sulfolobales; family NBVN01; genus WAOL01. Next base: position 7,060 of record JAMOVB010000018.1, on the reverse strand, counting down.
TGGAGACACTTAGTTGAATTCACCCAGTTGAGCGTTGAGTGTGCTGGCGCCAGTATGGAGGATATGATGGAGCTTGGTGAGAGGCTCCTATGTAAGGTATGTGTTGACGTACTCAGCGAGGTCGGCGATATAGTCCGCGAGTTCAATCCCGGGTTGAGGTGCCCTACCCCTCCCTTCAGGAGGATAACGTACTCGGAGGCAGTGAGGCTCGTGAGGAAGTTGGGTGAGCGCGTCCCTAAGGACGGGGAATTAACGCAGAAGGGAGAGGAGGCGCTAAGCAAGCACTTTGACGAGCCATTCTGGGTTGTCAACTACCCGTCAAGATCGCGGAGCTTCTACTTCCTTCAAGACCCCAAAAACCCGAACTTCAACAGGGACTTCAACCTAATACTGCCCCTAGGTTACGGTGAAGTTATGGACGGAGGCGAGCGTGAATACAGATATGAGAGAGTGTTAGCGAAGCTGAAGGAGCTCGGCGAGCCTTTGGAGAGGTACTCATGGTTCCTCGAGGCACTGCGTATAGGCATATCCCCCTCCGCTGGGTTCGGTGTTGGCATAGAGAGGCTAACGCGGTACTTGTTAGGGCTTAAGTACGTGTGGGAAGCAACACCATTTCCGAAACCGCCCGGTGTAGTTGGCGCTCCCTAAACCTGTTTTACGTATTTTCGCAACCTCTTTTAGATCCATTAATCAATATAATCCGAGAAGACGCGAATATAGTTGATGTGAGATGGATGAGTTAGATAAAAAGATAATTAAGCTCCTACAGGAAAACGGTCGTCTGAAGTTCAGCGAAATAGCAAGAATACTGAAGTGCCCCCGAACAACCGTGGTTCAGAGGGTTCAGAAGCTAGAGTCGGAGGGCGTGATAAGAGGGTATAGAGTCATAGTGGATCCGTGGAAGATAGGGTATAGGTACTTGGCCTACATAATGCTTAGGGTTCGTAAGGGGCTATACGCTAGGCTAGACCAGAGCCAGATAATAAGCAAGATACTTCAGGACACCGTCGCTAGAAACGACCTGCCTTTTGTGGAGGAGGCCAGCATAGTCACGGGTGTCTACGATATAGTGCTTAAGGTATGGATTAGGGATTGGTCGGAACTTACCAGATTCCTTCTGTCCTACCTACCCAGGATTGAGGAGATAGCATCTACGGAAACCTTCATGGTGCTTCAGAGAATGCCTGCCGAACCCCTACCAATGCCTATCAAGGCATCAGGTGGTGAGGAGAGTGAGTCTAGAAAGCGGTCGTGAGACTGGGGAGGCGTCGCCGTGCATTATTAAGACATGCGTTGATAACGTAGAGTTTCAAGCTGCGCATGTAACGCCTATCAACGGCGTATTAACACTTCACGGGCACTCCTTTAAGCTAACGCTGTGTGTGTCAGGAAAGTTGAGGAGGAGCGGGTGGGTAGTTGATTTCCTAAAGCTTCGTGATGTCGTCCGTAGCGTAGTCAGCCAGTACGACAACGCATTACTTATTAGCAGGCGATTCTCGGAGAGTATACGTGTGTCCGGTAACTTCACGGTGAAGTTAATGATTATCGACGGCCCGCCGACCGCCGAGAATATAGCGATCGAGATATGCAGGGAGGTGGGTAAGGCATTGCTTAAGGCAGGCATCAACGGCTTCAGCCACGTTGAGGTCAGACTATGGGAGGGTAGCGACTTCCACGCTGAAGTCATGTGCGGCTCGGGCTCAGGTACCTAGAGGCCCTATCCATTATCAGGGCTACGCCCATCAGCAATACTATCGTCGCTGAACATAGCCAGAGGAACGGCGGGAGATTAGTGACTATGTAGGCAAGACTTGATGCTCCGGCGACAAGGCTAAGCACCGTAGAAAGCTTAGCGTACGCCTCCCACACGCCGTAACTCCTAGTGATCCTAAATATCAGCATCAGTAGCTTACTGCTTTTTAAGCGCCTGTAGTCAGCAAACCTGCTGACTTCCTGAAGCCCGGCGTCGGTGAGTCTATAGTAAGCTTCCATACCTCCATGCCGTGTTGCTTTCAGAATCTTTCTGAAGAGCCCTAACCTACCGCGCTTCGCCACAGCTAGGTCTAAGTAACTTGATAGCGTTGCCGGCCTAACGCCCAAGATGCTTGCCAGCTTGCTTAGAGGCATCTCGTGCTTCGGGCTAAGTGCAAGCACTAGTAAAGCGTCGTATAGGTACTTGTACGTAAGTAGCCCTCGGAGCACGTCGCTCTCTGGCCTAGCCCTCACACTTGTTAAGTATTGCTTACCCTGCGGTAGGGTATTGCAGCAATTACCTTTGAGGAGGCTGAGAACCTTATTGACGAATCTCTCGCCGTCGTCCGTAAGTACGTAGTACCCGTTACTACGCCTTACCACAAGCCCCTTTGACATCAGCTTTGATAAAGCATCATACACTGACTTCGTCCGCAGCCCTAACGCTAGCGCCGCTTCCCTAGCCTTAACCTCCCTCCCCACAGTACCTAAATACAGAATGAGCTCTAGCTGGATAGTTGACTTCGCGAAATCAAGCATAGAGTCAAGCTCGCGTAGTAACTCAATCGCCCTCGAAGGGAGGGTATTACCGTAACTCATCGGCACGCCCATCCCCAACCCCCTTCGTATTACTTACGAAACATTAATAGGAGCCCTCCTCATGGGAAGGGCTAGTTTATTGGGAGAAAAGTTTTTGAGGGGACCCTCTCCAAGATAGCGCCAATCCTGTACGACATCTCAGTCAGTGTATCCAGGAGAAGATGCATGCTCCTACGTTCTGCAAGGTACCCGTAAGACGCTTTAAGCAGTAACCAGACATTCCTAGAAAGAGGTACTAGGAAATACACCCACCCGGACCTGCGGCGGTAGAACATGTAGACGTAGCCGGGTCTGCTGGGTAGCTTATCCGCAAACGACGTAATCGTGGGCAGCATATCCTCCTTATCATGGCATCCGAGCTCGACGCCGTCATGGAGTAGGCAGGCATTGACTATCAGCTTGCCGTCGACAAACATTCTGAGGAACTCCTTAGGTACCTCCACCATCCCCCCTAGAGATTGAGGCGACGGCATTCGATAAAAAGGACAGTCGGTTATTCGGCGGCTCGCCGAAAGTCCTGGCCGCGCTTTACGCGGCTCGAAGTTAACTCGCTAGAAACCCCAGGGCAGTAGTGCCGCAGAATACCCATGCACCTTATAAGCGATACGCGCTCGCCCCCTACCTCGAGGTGACATCAAGCGTGCACCTGCCCCCTAAGAGGAGGAATAGGAAGAAGAGGATGAAGAAAGGCATCACTGGCATAGAAGCCGCTATCGTCATGATAGCATTCGTAGTCGTAGCAGCAGCGCTAGCATTCGTAGTACTGAACATGGGTATGTACACTACCCAGAAGGCTAAGGAAGTGATACAGAAGGGCCTGGAGGGGGCGACCTCAGCACTCCAGGTCGACGGGACGGCCGCCGCCCTGGTTGACAGTTCAGGCAAGGTCAACTTCATAGCAATACCGATAAAGCTAGCTCCAGGGAAGCAGGCTGTTGATCTAGGGTACGCTAGATCAACGGTCTCGATAGTAATACCTGATGAGAACGTCGCCTTAGAGAACGCGTACCTAGGCGCGCTCTACATAAGCGGGACCTACGCAACCTCCGATAACCCTGCCGTCGCTAAAGCCATTAAGGACCTTAAGATTAACATAACCTACGACAACATAAGCAACCTTAACGTACTCGTCAACGCTACCGCCGAGATAGCGCAGAACCTCAGCATAAACCACCCGGTAGCGTTGATAGTGTTCATAAAGTCCGTGAAGCCTGACGCAGTGCTACAGAATGGTGAGAAAGCGCTAGTGGTTGTCTACCTGCCCAGCAACTACGCTCTAGGGCCTTACGAGTCAATAAACGTTGAGGTCAGGCCGCCTTCCGGCGCGCCGCTGACTATAGGCAGGACCATGCCAGCGACGCTGCCGACCGACTCCGTAATAACGTTAGGGTGAGGTGATCATTAATGAGCAGGCATATCAATAAAGTGAATTGCGTTTTTACACTCAAGCTAAAACTCTCCAACATAACCTGCGCCCTCCTAGCCGCCTCCGTAGCGTCGATAATGTCCATACTCCTGTTCATCTATAATGAAATCGTCTACGTAGGGGAGAGAATCCCACCCGAACTACTACTCCCGCTACTGGTGGTTGCTGGCGTACTCTCCCACATTTCTTACGTTGCCTTTAAAGGACTGCTTAAGGGGGTGAGTAGTAATTGAGGAAGTCGCTGAGGAAGCTGTTAAGGACGTCTGGCCCTGTAACTGCCTACTATGTCGGAACACGGTACGCAGGCTACTCAAGTTTCTTGCAAGGAGGTGGTGCGGGAATGCACAATATAGTCTTAAGGAGGAGGTGGGAGCCGTGAGCGAGGGAGGCGGGAGCAAGGCTAACGGGGGGAGCGAGGTTTCGGAGCTTATCCAAGCGCTCAAGGAGGCGGTTATGGAGCTCAGGGAAACCGTTACCGAGTTAACGAACCCCCTAAACAGGCTGAGTACCGACGTAGCCCACGTAGAGGCCCCAGCAGCCAAGGTAATGAAGAAGGTTGAGGTGATACCCCTCAGTAAGGGCGGTAGGGGGGAGGGTCAGGCAGATGAGTCCGTAGCCCGGCCTACGGAGACAGCATCTGCTAAGCCTACTAAGGAAAGCAACGCATCAGCAGGCGGCGTAGGGTCAGGTGAGGCAGGCTACACCCACTCCAACATCTTTAACGTTAGGGAGGCAGAGAGGCTGCTGAGCATTAGCCGTTCAAGGGAGGAGAGGCTTAGAAGGCTGCTTAGACTCATGCGCATGTTATGCAGTCTTAGGGGACGCGTACCTCCGTCACTCATTGAGAGATACGTCAACGTGTTCGTTAAGTTAGGCTTGATAAGCGAGGATGAGGGAGAGATAGTTAAGGACGTGCTTAAGGCTCTTGAGGAGGGCTACGCTAGGGGCTTAAGTGTCGAGGATCAGGTAGTGCTTCTGGCACTCATAGCTAGGGGGTTAGGGATTAATGATGAAACCCTAGAGGAGGAGGCCTTCAGAGTAGTTGCCGAGAGCTTGGGGGCTATTGCCAAGCATCAGCGGAAGGGAGGGAACGGCCCGCGAGCCGAGGAGCTCGCAGGCATGAAGGAGGCGGGCTGAGGGATCATGGATGGGCGAGTCGACAGCGATAGTACACGCTATACTGACGATAGTTGGGGTGATAATGGCCTCCATATTCGCAGCCTATATCATAAGTAGGATGGGCTATGTCAATAGCGTGCTCTCTAACGTGCTTAATAATAAGTTACAGGAGCTGCAGACAAATATCAAGATAATCACAGGCTTTTATAACGCGTCAAGCGGCTACTACGTAATATATGTGAAGAATGTAGGATCGACAGAGATTTCGGAACGCGATCTCTACAATAGGTCTGAGGTTTACATAGGACCGTACAACGGGTATCCTAAAATGTACCTCATATCTAACGTAGCGTCATCGAAGACAGCGACTCTAGTAGACCTGAATAACGACGGCGTGTGGAGCCCTGGCGAGACCATCATACTTAAGGTACCGTACAACGCCACGGGAATCAACGCTGTTGAGGTAAAGGTGGTGCTACCCTCCGGCTCTTATGCTGAGGAGGTGTTGCCGGGGTGATGGAAAGTGCCGAGCGAGATAACAATAACGGCAACGATAGTGGCGTTCGTGCTCATAGCTTTGACGGTCTCAAGCGTGACGTTGATAATAAACACTGCTCTTACGATGCATCAACAGACCCTCTCGAGCCTGCAGAAGGTTGAGAGGAGCCTGCATCAGATAATAATAGTGAAGTCGGGAGTCGCGCTGAACTCAACCACCATAGAGCTTAACTTCACCGTACTCGGAGTCTCGATAATCCCGTTAACGGCGGCTCAGATTATAGTGAAGTACCTCGACACCGACAATGTGACGGTCTCCTACATACTGTCGTATGGAGGGAAGCCCGGATGGATTGTTGATAGGATAATCGTTGGTAACACTACGAGAAACCTATCCGAGGGAGACTACCTATCACCAGGTGAGGTTGCCGAGCTGACGCTATACCTACCCACCCCGGCCTCAACGCTGCAGCCGGTCTACGTGACAATTGTTTCACCCTCAGGCTCTAAGGGTGAGTACTCCGTGGGGTGGTAGCCGTGATGCACACTATAGTCTCTACAGGCAATGAAGAGCTTGACATAAGGTTGGGGGGAGGGTTCCCACATCCTAACATAATACTTATTGAGGGAGATCACGGCTCCGGCAAGACTGCCCTAGGACAGCAGTTCCTGTACGGAGGTCTGAAGAAAGGCTTCAGAGGTCTTGTCATAGCGACTGAGGTGACGCCGAGGGAATTTGTAAGGAGCATGAAGGAAATCCAGCTAATTGACGCTGACAAGTACTACATAACCGGCAGGCTACGTATACTCACACTACATTTAAGGAGGTTTGAATGGAGAAGGAAGTACGGGAGGTTAGTCCTACCCATAATAGCTGAGTACTTAGAGAAAAGCTCTAAGTGGTTTGAGGTAGCGCTCATAGACTCACTAACGCAGCTCGTCACATACGCTGATGAGAGCACAGTTCTGAACTTCGTGAAGAGGTTGAGATTACTGACAAGTATGGGAAAGACGATAATACTGACCCTACACCCTGAAGCGCTTAGCGAGGGGATAGCTGCTAAGGTTAGGGGGATGTGCGACGGTTACATCAAGGTGAGAAATGAGGCTATAGGCGGGAGGATACTCAAGGTTATGAGCATAATCAAGATGAGGGGCATGCCGGCCGGTGCGGAGACCTCCATAACATTTGACGTGGATCCAGCCATGGGTATTAAGATAGTGCCGATAAAGGCGGCTAAGGCGTGAGAGCAATGACCGCGCTCAAGCTACCTTTAGGCAAGCTGCGAAAGCGGAGAAAGGAGGAAATAAGGTTCACAACCGAGTGTAAGCTACCTTACCATGAGGACGGCAGGCCATGGTATCTTGAGGAGTACATAGCTAAGGTTAGGGAAAAGTATGGGGAGCCTGAGTTCGTTGATAAGATACCGGGCAGGTATAAGTTCG
>JAMOVB010000017.1 GCA_027061705.1 Desulfurococcales archaeon | reverse complement strand
GTTCCTAAGGAGCCTCTGGGGGAGTACATTAAGATATACTTAGCTCAGGCGGCTGACGAGGAGATACGCAGGAGGAGGGTCGGCAGCGGCGGCGCCGTCACCGCCTTCCTGATATACCTGCTTGAGAGCGGGTACGTGGACGCCGTGCTGACTGCTAAGCGTGTTGAGGGGCTGAAGGGTAAGATACAGTTGGCTAGGACTCGTGAGGAGATCCTTGAGGCGGCCGGTAACAGGTGGAACGTAGTTCCCTACACGCAGGAGCTTGGCGAGGCGCTGAGCAGTGCTGACGTGAGGAAGGTCGCGATAGTCGGGCTACCGTGTCAGGCGCAGTTCCTCGGGCAGGTTAGGCTGATGCCCCTCATGGAGAGCGACTTCAGCGATAAGATAGGCGTGGTCATAAGCCTCTTCTGCTTCGGCACCTTCGCCACCGACGCCTTCCTAGCTTACATCGAGCGGGAGTTCGGGCTGAAGCCTGAGGACATAACGTCAGTCGCGCTGCGCGGTGAGAACATAGTCATAGTTGGTGGGGGAAGGAAGTTCACAGTCCCGATAAAGAGCGTGCTACACTACATACAGCACGGGTGCCTCGTCTGCCCCGACTACACCGGGATATTCGCTGATCTCTCAGCCGGGATTAGCGAGGCTCACTTAGGGTACACGGTCCTCATAGTGAGGAATGAGGAGGTGGATAGGCTCCTGCATGAGGCTTCCGGACGCGGGTACTTAAGGCTCGAGCCAGCGCCGCCAGACGTGTTTGAGGAGCTCGAGATGAAGGCTGAGGCGAAGAAGTCTAGGGCGCTTAAATACATAAGCATGATAGCCTAAAAACGCCGTCGGTTGGGCTACCCACTCAAATCCTCGGCAAGCCTCTCCGCAACGCCCCTCACGTCGGCGTACATGCCTGTGGCCTTAAGCCTTCCCAAATCACCTACGGCCGAATCAACGCTGCCGTCAAACCTGACGGTGCCTAAGTACTTGAGCCCGAACTCCCTAGCAATGCTTGAGACCCTCTCGGAGGGTTTGCTGCCGCCCATATTCTCAATTAAGTACCCGCAACCCACCGACTCACTCACAACCCTCGCCAACCTCCTCACAGACACCAGCGTTAGGGGGGAGGGCGTTGTCACGATGGCCGGTCTACAGCCCCTGAAGTACTTAATAACGTCTAGAGCCTCATCCCTTATCCCGGGCGGCGTATCTACGATGAGGTAGTCGAGCTCACCCCATATCGTCACGGCGAGGACCTCCCGAACAACGTTCTCAACTTCCCAACCCCTCAGCGGGAGGGGGTTCTCGCCGGAGTAGTAGGCGACGCTCATGAACTTAACGCCGCCAACCTCAGGCGGCACCACCCCCTTCTCCTCCTCAGGTAGTGTGCTGCCGACACTCACGCCAAGAACCACGTGGGCTGTCGGATTAGTAACGTCCAGGTCAAGCAGCCCTACCTTAAATCCGGAGTCGCTGAGGGCTAGTGCGAGCATGCATGAGATTAGCGTCTTGCCGACGCCTCCCTTGGAACTCATTACTGGTATGACGTGCCTAACTTTCGAGAGTCTCTTCCCTATGACGGCGAGGCGGGGGTCGTCCTCAAACCACACGCCCATCACGCCTTAACCACCTCCTTAACGCTCACGCCCCTACCCCCGATGACTTCGAAGTCTCTTGACCCGCACTTAGGGCATCTGAGGTAGGAGTGTATGACCTCGGGGACGAAGTGTATGGCCTCCCTAACATCCTCCTCTAGGTTGGCGTCCTTAAGCCTCCACACGTGGCCGCATGCCCTGCACTTAAGCAGGCACTCCTCATGCTCTATCCTAAGCTCCCTAACCTCTATCCCGTACTCCTTAAACAGCTCCCTAAGCGCGAACTTGAATACCTCCTCATCGATTGCCTGCAGCTCGCCTAAACCCAGCGTGAGCTTAGCGATCGCGCCCCCGCCGGCAACCCTGCGCACGTACTCAACCACGGCCTCAGCCAGCGCCCACTCATGCAACCGTTAAGCACCTACTCTTACTTCGGGATGCGGGTATTAAGCTGAACCTTAAATGCCTCACACTGTACACACTCTGTAAGAGGCTGAGAAGTGTTGAGTAGCTCTAACGACGTGTGCGGCCTGCTCGAGGCCCTGCTGGGCGGGGGCCTCAGCAACGACTTCGCGGTAGGGCTGAGGAGGTTCTGCAGGGCGCTGGCCGGCGTGTGCGGTCTTGACAACGCGTTCAGAACGCTGCTTGGTGAGGACGGCCTCAGGCTGGGCGACGCACCGCCGGATCTCAGGGAGGCCCTCTCAAGAGTGCTTTCAGGGGTTCCGGTCCCGGCCACGGTTGAGTGGGTTCTAAGGACCCTATACGGCCTTAAGCCTTCAGAGGACAGCGGCTTCCGCGTAGACCACACGGTCGGTGTCGGGATTAGGGATAGTATCGACTACGTAGTCGTCCGTAAGCAGGGAGGTATAGCGGGTTGGGTGTGCGGCCCCTTAGCAAGGGCTGTCGAGGGCTCGCTCGGAGCTACGTGCCTGCCGGAGCGAGGGTTAGGCAGTGCCGACGCCTTAAGAATCGTTAGCGAGTACGTGGCTGAGTCCTCAGGCAGGCGCCTCTTTAAGCTGCTGACTAGGGTCAGCAGTAACGTAGCTACCTTACTGCCGGGGGTCTCACCATACGCGACCCTAGCGTGGGTGCTTAGATTCACACCGCTGCCGGTGCTCAGAAGCGCGCTCAGTGGGTGCGGGCTTAGGGGGCGTTTAGCGGATGTGCTTAAGGAGCTCTCACTAGCGGTGTTTGACCTGAGTTCCTGCACACTCTACAGGAGCGTGGACAGCGTACCGCCGAAGCTGCTTAAACGCGGCGAGTGTGTGGTGACGGCATATAAGGTCATAGTTAAGCGGGAGTCGTTTGAGGGAGGGGCCTATAAGGTGTTTGGAGAGGAGGTGGCTACATCGCCAACATACGCGCTGCTCGACTACCTGACTAGCGGGTGGTTGAGAGCTGAGGAGATACTGTTCGGTAAGAGCCCGGCAGCCTCAATACTTGAGAAGTACGTTGCCGGGAGCTTGAATGGCCAGCCGCCGCCCTCACGGAGGGCTGGCGAGGCAATCCGCGCGGCCCTAGAGGCGGGCGTGCTCAAAATAACCACGGTTCCGGGGAAGGATGAGTTCTCAGACAACGACATCTCCCTAGCGCTCGAGCTCAGCAGGGCTGTCCAGTCAGGCGTGCTTGAGGTTAGCGTCGGGTGGGACGGTGTGGTAAGGGGTAATGCCCTCATAAACAGGTACGCACTGATATTCAGGCCCTCCTACATAGTCAAATCCTCTGAGACGTTACGTAAGAACGTGTTGAGGTGGGTTGAGGGCAGGCTTTAAGCGGGTTTGGCTAGGAGAGGGCGTAGCCCGTGCGTGCATCGAAAATAGCTACGTTAGACCAATCTATTATTAAGTAGACCTCATCACCCGGCTTGAGCTTAAGCATCCTGGCGTTCTTAGATAGCTTCACCTTAACTAGGGTTTCCTCACCCTCCGGGTTTATGTTGAGGTTAACTATGGTTTCCGAGCCGAGGGGCTCTACGACAACTACCTTAGACCTAACACCTCCTGGGACAGGCTCCTTGCTCACTTCAAGGAACTCCGGCCTAAGGCCCAGCAGCACCTTAACCTCGTTCGAGCCTCTCAGAACGTCCTCAGGTATGCTTATCGGGGCTACCCTCTCGAAGCCGGGGCATGAGAGCCTGCACATGTTGTCCTCCTTTGTGAGGATACACTCAACTATATTCATGGGGGGAGCCCCTATGAACGTCCCGACGAACACGTGCTTCGGCTTAAGGTATATGTCGTCAGGCCCGCCGACCTGGATCACCCTCCCCTTA
>JAMOVB010000016.1 GCA_027061705.1 Desulfurococcales archaeon | reverse complement strand
TACCTCCGCACACCAATTCCTAGGGCTAGGGCTTGATTAGGTTGAGCCTGAATGAATGCCCCTACCCGCCGTCCGAGGCTGTAGTTAAGGCCGTTAGTGAGTATGCTAGGATGCTTAACCGCTACTACGTCGAGGGGCTTGAGGAGAGGGTGCTTCACCTGCTATCCAAGTACGTGGGGGTGCCTCAAGAGTACCTGGCACTGTTGCCGGGCTCCGAATCATTCATGATGTACTGCGGCATAGGCTTCGCCCGCGACGACGTGAGGGTGGTGTCCCCAGACCCTACGTTCGAGCCCGCCTTAACCGACTTTGAGTCCGTGGGCGCTGAGGTGGTGAGGGTTCTCCTTAATAGTGACTTCAGCCTACCCGAAGGTAGGTTTCTTGAGTTAGGTAGCCCGAGTTCAGCGGCCTACCTGCCGAACCCCAATAACCCGACCGGGAATGCCTTAATTAAGGGGCGTGGGTTCCTCCACGAGCTGCTGGATAAGTACCGGTACGTGGTTGTTGACGAGGCCTACTATGAATTCAGTGGTAGGACCTTCGTTGATGATGTGCTTAACTACGGCAACCTAGTGGTGCTTAGAACGTTTTCGAAGGCCTTCGCGATAGCGGGCGCTAGGGTCGGGTACGTTGTCGCCGCTCCGGAGACGCTTAAGGAGATCCTCAGGTTTAGGAGGGCGTTCGACATACCCATCACATCGTATGCGGCGGCGCTGGGGGCGTTATCGGATCTAGGGCTGATGAGGCGCTACGTTGAGGAGGTCCTTAAGACTAAGGATGAGGTCGTCCGCAGGCTCGGGGGTATCGACGGTGTGGAGGTTAGGGATTCCGAGGCTAACTTCATATTACTTGCTGTTAAGGGGCTTGAGTCCGGCAGGTTGTGCGGGCTTCTCCGGAAAGGCGGCGTGCTGGTTAAGGAGCTCAAGCACCCGATGCTGAGGAGGTTCGTGAGAGTTACTATAGGGTCTAGGGCCGATATGGAAAAACTAACGGAAGTCGTGGAAGGGGTTGCCGCAAGCACTAGGCGTTCTTAGGAGGACCTACTTAAGGACTCGACGACCTCCTTGACCTTAAGGGCTACCTCAATAATCCTCTTACTAACGTCTGAGTCGGGGTACTTCAGCAGGAACGGTGTTCCGGCATCGTTACATTCAGCGATTCTGGGGTCGAGAGGTATTTCGCCGAGGAACTCTATGCCGTACTTCTCAGCTATCTCCCTACCTGAGCTCTTCCCGAAGATTCTGTAGAAGGACCCGCACTTAGGGCATATGAAGCCCGACATGTTCTCCACAACGCCTAACGGCCTTATGTTAACCCGCTTAGCAAACACGATGGATCTGCCTACAACCAGTAGCGAGACTTCCGAGGGTATGGTTACGAAGATCGCCCCATCGACCTGCGGCAGCTCCTGCGCCACGGTCAGGGCCTCGTCACCGGTTCCAGGCGGCATGTCTATGACTAGGTAGTCTAGGTCGCCCCAGTTCACGTCGGTTATGAACTGCATCACGGCAGTGGACTTTATAGGTCCCCTCCATATCACGGGGGAGTCGTCGTCGGGGAGTAGGAAGTCTAGGGACATGACCTTAAGGCCTAGGGGGCCTATGGCGGGCTCTATGCCCTCGTCGGTGGCGACTAGCCTCATACCCCTGATCCCGAGCATCTTCGGCGCTGAGGGTCCGTGGAAGTCAACATCCATTAACCCTGTCTTAAACCCGAGCTTCTGGAATGCTAGGGCAAGGCTTGACGCTAGGAAGGACTTGCCGACGCCTCCCTTGCCAGACATCACGACTACCTTATGCTTTATTCTTGACATGCGCTCCTCAATCTTCCTCTTGCGCTCCAGGTACTGAGGGGGTAGGTGGATCCTTACCTTGCTTCCCCCGCTAGCCTCACCCATTTCTAACCCCATTTGAAGTAGTGTTGAACTTAAAAAGGGAGGTGGTTATCACACTCTCCTCAGCTTGAAGTGAGATACTTGAGCGTACTCCAGCCTGAACTCCAGCTTATAGCCGTTCACGTTTATGATCGCCTTGACAGGGAACTTATACTTAAGCTCGTACCATATGGTTGCGGTCACGTTGTACTTCACGCCCTTCCCGGCGGGGTATGTGTAGGTGTACCTAACCACTACGGTCTTAACGGGGTGTTTGACGGTAGGTATTTTGACGTAGTCCGTGCCTAGGACCTTCTTCTTTATTAGGATGTGGTGCGTCTCCTCCAGGTATTTAGTGTTCAGTATCAGCAGCGATACGTTCGAGACGTTGTCAGACATCATGCCGGGGTATCCGAGGATGTTGAAGAACCTGCTTAGGTAGTTAGCCCCCAGTATTATGAGGCCGTGTCCTTGAATCACAACCTCCTTCTTACTAGCGTTCTTCGAGGTCTGCGGTATGCTTACGGATCTGTGGTAGTAGAAGAGCCTGTACTGCAGGAAGTCGCTGACACCGTAGGTTACGTTACCTAGATTCACGGTTCCGTTTATATCGTAGAACACATCGAGCGTTATGTTAGGGTTGGGGTTCTTAGTCAGGTATATGTCGTTAATTCCGTTGTACAGGTTCGTTAGTGCGGGTGTCAGCTCCTGAGCCCCTCCTTTGGAGGCGTGGGTGACGCCGTACCACACCCCAACACCTATTAGTATAACTACAACGACGGCGAATACCACGTCCCACCTGACCTTCCTCCCGACGCTTATTGAGGGGCCTCTCCTCACGTGCTTCTTAACTATTACCTTCCCAGCCTCCTTACGCTCCTTACCCTTCCCCTTCCTCCGCCTTCTCGTCAATGCCGCTCAGCCCCTCCTAAACTAGCTGGCCTCCCTTAAAAACGGATTTTTAAGGACTTAGACGTACCTCCTCACCTTAATTACCTGCTCCTCACCCTTCATACCGTAGGTCAGCACGACTAGGTCGCCTATGGATATGTCGCCCTTCCTAACCAGCTCCTTAAACGCTTCCTCAAGGCCCTCCTCATGGACTTTGGAGCTAACTATGAGTGGGTTGACGCCCCACAGTATGTTTATCCTCCTAGCAACCTCCACGCTCGGTACGGCGGCGTAGAACTTGACTGCAGGCCTTATGGATGCTATGTGCTTAGCCGTAACGCCTTGTGAGGAGTAGAGCACTATCTTAGCGCCGAGGTCCTCAGCAAGCTCCGCGACTCCCTTAGCGTACCTCCTCTCGAGAGGCCCTCCCTCGCGATAGGTCCTTATCTCCTCCACAGCCTCCGCCCTCGACGCTATCCTGCAGAGCCACCTAACCGCCTCGACAGGGTATTTGCCTGCCGCCGTCTCGCCCGTAAGCATGAGGGCGTCCACGCCCTCCGACACCGCGGCGTAAACGTCGACTATCTCAGCCCTAGTCGGGACTGGGTTCTCAACCATTGACTCTAGGAGCTGCGTGGCAACTATGACTGGCTTCCCGGCCCTCAGGGACGCCTCGACTATCTTGCGCTGGATCCTAGGTATTTCCTCGAGGCCGAAGTTCATTCCTAGGTCTCCCCTAGCGACGAGGATGACGTCAGCAACCCTAGCTATGCTTGCTATGTTCCTAACGGCTGACTTAGTCTCGATCTTAGCTATGACCCTAGCGTCGCACCCGAGCTCGCAGAGCAGGTCCTTGAGAACCTTAACGTTCTCAGCGGTCCTCACGTACGACAGGCCAACGTAGTCGGTGCCGACGCTGCAGGCGAATTTAAGGTCGTTAAGATCCTTCTGAGTGAGTGCAGGGAGGTCGAACTCCTTATTCTGAACAACGACCCCCTTTCTCGACTTAATCACGGCGTCCGTCAGCGCCGCGACCTCAACCTCCCCGCTCGAAACCCTAACAACCCTCAGCCTAACCCTACCATCATCCATAACCAGTATGTCCCCCTCCTCAAGACCTG
>JAMOVB010000015.1 GCA_027061705.1 Desulfurococcales archaeon | reverse complement strand
TAGGGTACTTCAAGAGGCTCTACAGGTACTTGAGGGAGGAGCTACATTCAGGCAGGTTGAGTGACTGGGCAGCATACATGTCGTCGTGGATGGGGTTCCTAGCGCTCGTTGCTTTGATAGTGGTGTTCTACGCCCTTATTTGGGGGTGGCCGTGAATGATGGGTGCCGGGTTAATCGGGTGGGCGGTGTTCTCCGTCCTGGTGTTTCCTGGGCTGCTATTCCTTTTCGTCCTATCGCTGCTTACGGAGTGGTGGGTTAGGAAGCTCGTCGCTAGGGCTCAGAACAGGATGGGCCCCGCGTACGTGGGGCCTGCGGGCGTGCTGCAGCCCTTCGCGGACTTCATAAAGCTCTTCAGCGTTAAGGAGGAGGTTAAGCAGAAGTACTCGTCGCTCGGGCTGGCTAAGGCATTCGCCTTCACAGCGCTTGGGGCTCTCTCAGCGACGCTGCTGATGCTCCCGCTATCCCCGGTGAGGCTGGCGGCGCCCTACGACATAATAGTGCTGTCCTACCTCTTCTGCGTGTGGGTTCCGTTCTCAGTGGCCGTTATGGGTATGTCGACCCCGAACCCGTTCAGCGGGGCCGGCGTTTCAAGGTTCCTAACACTATACGCTGTTAGCGAGCCGGCGTTCTTCGCAGCGATACTCGTCCCGGCCGCCCTAACCACGTACTTCACGCACTCGCCGCTACCCTACTCAGTATTCTACACTGCTGAGAGGTCGTGGAGGCTCTGGCTAAACCCTGTCACAGCACCGATAATGGCTGTAGCGCTGGCGGGCGTGCTGGCAGCCTTCCAAGCTAAGGCTATGGCGCACCCGTTCAACATACCTGAGGCTGAGCAGGAGCTCATAGCCGGCCACATGACTGAGTTCTCAGGCCAGATACTAGCCCTGAACGACCTGATACACGATGCCGACATAACCGTCACGGCGATAATAATAACGTACTTCTTCCTAGGCGGGCCCTACCCATTCCCCCACATATCCGCGCCGGGGATAGCCCTACTCATAGTTAAGTACGTTGCCGTGGTGACGGTACTGTCGATAATTAAGGCGTCGTTCGGCAGGTTCAGGATAGAGCAGGGTGTTGCCGCCCTAGTTAAGTACTCGCTAGCCCCGGCGGTGGCCGCGCTCATAGCGGCCATGGCTGTGTCCGCAGTGATTTGAAGTCGAGGTAGCGTGTGGTTTTCCCGCTATGATGGCTCCCCGCAGGCGTTGAGGGCGTCCGCCACCGCCTCAGCTAGTGCCTTAACAGCGTTGAGAACTTCCGGCGTGGCGTCCTCACCTACGCTTAAGTCCTTAGCAACCACCCCGAGTATGTATGTCTCCCTGCAACACCCGCTTGACTGGAGGAACTTCAGTATCGTTGGTAGTGGGATGTTATGCGTTGATGCGGGTACGGAGGTCATGACGGCGCTATCTGCGGGGGCCAGTATCACGTCACCGCCTTCAGCACCCCCGCCTTCGGGGAGGACGGCGTCAACCACGATTAGGGTTTCCGGCATCAGCCTCAGGATCTCGTCGAGGCAGTTCTCAAGGCCGAACTCACACTCTATTGCGGGGGCGTCTGGCTTGATCTTCTTGAGCGTTCTGTAGAACTCCAGCCCCGCCCTATCATCGCTCCTTAACTCCGTGCCAACGCACGCGAGTAGTACGGACTTCCTGCACAGCAGCCTCCTCAGGTCATGCTTGCTTTTCCCTGCCGTCATGTTTAATACCCGCTTCAATGAAAGTATATGCGATAAGGCTTATATTGGTTGGCCATCTCCTGTTACTTACTGCTTAAACATGTGCACATTCTGTATAAGCTAGTTTAAATATGACGGAGTGAATATAGTATCGGTGGTGGTGCTGGGGGGCGTAAGCGCTAGCGAGTTAGTGAGGATAGCTGGGGAGGCAGTGCTGATAACCTACTGCGGTCAGGAGGGCTTGGTCGAGAGAGCGTACTTCATACCTAAGGCCCCGATAAGGGGGTTTGAGAGGCTGGTTAAGGGTAAGAACCCCCTCTTCGTTATCGAGGCTGTGAAGAGGATATGCGGCTTCTGCCACTCAGCCCACGGGATAGCGGCGGCCGAGGCGTTCGAGGACGCCCTAGGCATATACCCGCCTAAGGACGGGCTAGTGCTCCGCGAGATCATAGGGTTGCTGAATAGGGTTCAGTCACACATAGCTCACCTAATACTAATAGCGCCGGACTTCGTGAGGGTTGAGGAGCTTGACAGGCTATTCATAGAGGCGTTGAAGGCATTGGAGAAGGTTAACTCGGCCCTAGCTAGGATAGGTGGGGCTCCAACACACCCGCCAAACATAGTTATAGGTGGGGTCGCCAAAGCCCCGAGCAAGGCCAACATAACGACCGTAACGCAGGCGATGAAGGAGGTCAGGGCGTGGGTAGCTGAGGTCTCCGAGGATCTGGCCGACGAGGATAGGTGGGCGTGGAAGGCCAGGGCGCTGGGGGAGAGGAAGGTTAGCTACGGCGTGCTCGCCACACACCCAACCTACGGCGACAGGTACTCCATAGACCTCAGTAGGGTCTCGCTAAGGAGGTACGATGAGATACATCAAGGCGCTGAAGACCCTCCCGAGGTTAAGGAATCAACATCCCTCGTAGCCCTATACGGGGGCGACGCTGTCGAGGTAGGCCCTAGGGCGAGGATGGAGGTTTTCAGAGGCTTTAGGGGGAGGAGGTTAACGGATGTTCAGCTGGCGCGGCTGCTCGACACCCTAGAGTCCATCGACAGGATACTCAACCTACTTAAGGAGGTTAACGTTAGGGCCCCAACTAAGGTTGAGGCGGTGGTGTTTAAGGAGGGTGAGGGCGTCGGCGTTTACGAAGCGCCTCGAGGGACGTTAATACATAGGGTTAAGCTGGGCAGGAACGGCAGGGTAGAGAGCTACTCGATCATAGTTCCGACAGAGTTCCTCATACCGGTGATTGAGGGCTGCGTTGCTGGACTCCCGGTCAAGGCCGCGGACGCCGTCCCCCGAGTATTCGACCCGTGCATACCATGCACAACACACGTAGTTAGGGTGGTGGGCGATGGGTGAGGATGGGAGGGCGGTCCGAATACTCCACATAGATATAGGAGGGTGTGAGGGGTGCGCCGTAACCGTGCTTAGGGCGCTACCCCTCATAAGGCAGGGCGTGGGCCTTCCACGAGGAGGCACGCTGCTAAAAGCAGAGGTCCACAGCAAGTACTTAGGTAACGTAGACCTTAACCGGGAGTACGACATAGCCATAGTGACCGGCTCGATATGCCTGAAGGATGAGGAATTCGTGGAGAAGCTCAAGAAGGTTAGGGAGATTAGCAAGATACTGGTTGCCTTCGGATCCTGCGCCGCGGTGGGTGGCGTGACGCTATTCGCTAGGGGCGGCCAGCTACCTAAGCCGGAGCATATGGTCTGGCAGCCAATAGCTGTGGTTGTAGACGTGGATTACGCGGTGCCGGGATGCCCGCCAGCCCCAGCGGCCGTTAAGGCGCTTCTCGACCAGATAGTGTCTGGGAGGGGCCTGTTCCTAAACATATTCGCCTCGGCAGCTAAGGCAAGGAAGTTCAGCGGCTATGACCTAATGGATGATGTTGTGCTCACAGGCCTGTGCGTGGGGTGCGGCGCATGCGTCCTATCCTGCCCGACGCAGGCGCTCCAGATGATTGACAGGAGGCCGGACCTAATACCGGAGAAGTGCATTAGGTGCGGCACGTGCTACGTTAGGTGCCCGAGAGCTACTCAGGTCCTAATGCGTAGGTTCCCCGCAAGACCTAAGACTCTGAGGGAGGTGCGCGGCGGTTGAGCCTGACTTGCGTTTATTTTCGTGTCCGTGCTGGAGTATGTGTAGGTGGTGATCGGGTTGTGCGGTGAGATGGGTTTCCTAGTGGTTCCTAAGGAGCCTCTGGGGGAGTA
>JAMOVB010000014.1 GCA_027061705.1 Desulfurococcales archaeon | reverse complement strand
AACTCGATAACCTCCCGCAACTCCCTAAGCGGGTGGGTTGATAGGTCGACACGGGCATCCACAACCCTATCGTACTCCCTGCCCCACTCGGTCTCGCCGACAACTATGAGGGCGGCGCTCCTCTCACCCCTAGCGTCGCCGCCTGCGTCGGCTGCTGCCTCAAGACCCGCTAGCAGCGCCTCGATAAGGTCTGAACCCCCTCTTAAAGCCCTGGCGAAGCCTAGGGCGGCCGCCTTAACAACCTCAGCAGATCGGAGGAGGTTGCCGACGACGACGTAGTGCGTGTCACCACCAACAACACCCTTAACGCACCCCCTACTCTCGGGGGCTTCGGAGCCCGTGTAGCATGCGACATCCCCGGAGAACGTCGCGACGCCGACCTGCCTCCTCTCCGGCCTAGCGTCAGTGCTCAGCGCCGCCTTAAGAGCCTCCTCAGCCCCGAGGCCGGAGGCCACGGCGTTAATCACCCTAGGGCCTAGGGCCGGGTTCGTGAATGCCTGCGTCGCAACGCACGCTACGCCGTGGACGCACCAGGGCACTCTAGACCCGACGGCGACGCTTCCCGACGCCACGGCGACGCCGCCTAACCCTCTCCTCACGTTAACCGCTACTATGCTGTAGGTCAGTTCACGCACCCTTGCTACCATGTATTACGTAGGTAATTAGTGAATACTGTAATTAAAGTAAATTACGTCACTTACGTTAGGGCCGAAGATACTATTTAAACCACCCGCCCCACCAGAATACCGCGTGATTACGTTGAGTGCGGCTAGGGCTGCTCGAATATCAATAGCTGTAATCATAGCTATAATCGTTGGATCGTGCATAGGTGTGTACGTGCATAACCACATAGCAGCCCCGCCACCGGCGCCGACAACCTACAGCGTGGGTTTAGGCGTGGAGTTCAACACGCACGCCACGCCGATATGGATAGCGCTTAACAAGAACCTCTTCAGTAAGTACGGCCTGCACGTATCTAAAGTGCTTAAGTTCAAGACGGGGCTTGAGCTCGCCGCCGCGTTCGCTAGGGGGGAGGTTCAGGCCGGGTGGGCCTGCCTGGGGCCGGCCCTAATGATAATCGCTAAGGGTGTCCCCATAAAGATAGTTGCTAAGGTGCATAACTACGGCTACGCCTTAGTGGTTAATCCGAGGAAGGTGAAGAGCATTAAGGATCTTAACGGTAAGGTTGTCTACGCCCCCGGTAAGGGGAGCCCCTGCTACCTGCTCCTGCTTAAGATAGAGAAGAAGTACGGAGTTAAATTCGCCGCGATAAAGTTCATGAAGCCGCCCACAGCCCTCGCGGCGTTACTGAGCGGTGAGATAGAGGCCGCAGCGATTCCCGAGCCCTACTGCAGCGTCGCCCAGTATAAGGGGCTTAAGGTGCTGGTTAGGGCGAGCGACGTCTGGCCGGACATGCCCGGCAGCTTCCTAGTTGTTACCGAGTCCCTCCTCAAGAAGCATCCGGACGTAGTGAAGAAGCTCGTCGAGGTTACCGACGCGGGGATAAGGATCCTCAAGAGCAACATGACCTACGCCGCTCAGGTCGACTCGAAGGTCCTCGGCATACCGTTTAAGGTGGCCCTCCAGTCGATAAGGCACCTGCAGTGGAACACGACGATAAGCATTAAGGCGATACAGCAGTACATCAACTTCATGTACGAGCACGGAATACTGAAGAAGAAGCTGAACGCCTCCGACATCGTAGTGGTGGTTAAGCCTTAGGGGCTTGAAAGGGGCGCGGGCTTTGAGGCTTAAGGCGCTGGTATCGATAGCGGCCTTCCTAGCGCTGTGGGAAGCCCTAGTCGATACGGGGGTGCTGCCCCACGTCATAGTGCCGTCGCCGAGCGACGTCATAGCCTTCATGCTGAACGCTAAGAACGCCGCCACCATAGCCTACAACCTAGCGTGGACTGCGGCACGCGCGACCGGGGGCTTCGCCATAGGCCTGTGCGTCGGGATAGGCTTGGGCTTCCTGCTGAGCGCTAGGACGCTCGGCGACTACCTAATGCCCCTAATAACGGCCATATTCGCCGTCCCGTCAATAGCGTGGATACCCATACTCATAGTTTGGGTCGGGCTGAAACCCCTCGAGCTGCCGATGACTGCCTCATTCCTCTGCTCCTTCCCCCCAGTACTCTACGGCGTTATGAACGCCGTACGCACGATGGATGTGGAGCAGGTCGGCGTCGCCATGGCGTTGGGGGCGAAACCAGCAACCGTTATGAGGAGGGTGGTAATACCTCAAACGCTGGTTAGGATAATACCCCTCATAAAGACCCAAGCCGTAGTGGCGTGGAAGTCGACGTTCGCCGCCGAGATGATAGCGCTCTCAACGGGCTTGGGTGCGTTGGCGATGACTTACGCGACGACCCTTGAGACCGACGGGCTCATAGCGGTCGTGGCCGTGCTCTCCGCGGTTACCGCCGCCATAGTTCAGGGCTTCGACGCTCTGGAGAGGAGGTACGCGAGGAGGTGGTTCGGCAAGGCAGGCAAGTACCCACTGCCGTACGCCCCGCTGTAGGTTCGGTAACCGCAGCCGCCGACATATTACGGTGATATATATCGAACGTTCTTAAACCCTAGAGCCCCGAATTAATTGTGGAGCTCGCGCAAGAGCTTAGGAGGTGCGTGGATTGAAGAAGGCAGTTAGAAACGTAACCGTGGCACTCGCGCTCGCCCTCACGCTGGCTGTGGCGGTCTCAGCCATCACACCAGCAGCTACGGCGCAACAGAGGATTCAGGAGAACCTAACCGTCAAGCTATACCCGGATAACTCGGCACGGCTCGTCGGCTACGTGATAATAAGCGGGCACCCGCCGGTAAGGGGTGTGGCGGGACTGAACATAACTCAAGGGAGCAACAGTTCCGAGGCAATCCTCTACATAAACATGACGGCGGTCAACGCAAGCAAGTCAATACCTAAGACGAGCAGCCCCACCAAGCAGGCGGAGGTTGAGGAGCTCCTCAAGAACCTTAAGCTAAGGGCGTACGGCAACTCAACCATAATTAACTCGAAGTACGTCGGGAGCGTAAAGCTGAACTTCAACCTACTCGTGAACCTAGGGAGCGATGGGAACAAGCTTAAGCTGAGGGTAGTTACGCTGAAGCCTCTGAAGATACTGAAGTACGTTAAGAACGCGACGATGGTTTACGACGGCGTCATTAAGGTCGAGTACTCAGGAAGCAATACCGCTGCATTCGCGCTGATGTTCTCACTGCTAAACAAGAAGTACATAGAGAGCAAGCTAAGGCAGTCAAACGTAACCTGGGTCGAGATCAGAGAACTGAACACCACGACAACACCTTCAAGCAGTGTGATCAGGTTCTCAGTACTCGTGAATGAGAGTAATATGGTGAAGGCCATAGCGAAGAAGAACGCCACCCTAGCGTCAAAGCTTGAGAAGCTCATTAGGACTCCGCTCATACCTCTGAAGGCCTACCTAACATTCACCATGCGTCTCGGCGACGGGAAGGTGTTCGCCGAGGTTAGGATGAAGTCGAACCTACCCATAGCTAAGATGATTGAGGCCCTAATCAACAACACGCTGAATAACATGAAGCAGCTCTCGATCAAGGGGCCGAGCGCCTCCACAGCACCGCAGGTCGGGGGACGCAACTTCAACCCGAAGAAAGCCATGGCACTGATAGCCAATATAAGTAAGATACTTGAGAAGTTCGAGATACTGCCGTCATCCGGATTCATCAGGGTTAAGGCAGGAAGCAACGGCGTAACCATAACCTTCCAAACCCTCAAGTTCAGGGCTAAGGGGGCTAAGTCAGCTAAGGACACGCTGAGGGAGTTGGTGAATAGCGTTAAGGAGCTTAGGGAGATGCTGGGCAAGCACGTGAGCAGCGGCGGTAAGGGAACCAGTGCTGAGGCCGTCAAGGCGTTAGACGCTGTC
>JAMOVB010000013.1 GCA_027061705.1 Desulfurococcales archaeon | reverse complement strand
AGAGCATAGGGGCGGAGCTTTCTGACTTCGATATAAGGCCGATACAGACGCTGGCTAACATAATGCTTGAGATGAGCAGGCTTAGGGAGACCCTAACGCAGTACATAGGGCAGGTTATGAGGGAGGTTGCACCAAACATAACGACGTTAGTTGGTCCGTTGCTGGGTGCTAGGCTGCTGTCGCTTGCCGGCAGCCTAGAGAACCTAGCTAAGATGCCGGCGAGCACTATCCAAGTACTAGGCGCTGAGAAGGCTTTGTTCAGGGCGTTAAGAACAGGCGGTAAGCCTCCTAAGCACGGCATAATATTCCAGTACCCCGAAATACACTCGTCGCCGAGGTGGCAGCGCGGTAAGATAGCTAGAGCCCTAGCGACGAAGTTAGCGATAGCCGCTAAGGCTGACTACTTCACAGGGCGTTTCATAGCTGACAGGCTGAAGAAGGAACTCATGGAGAGAATAGAGGAGATCAAGAAGCTCTACGCCAAGCCGCCGCAGCGTGCTAGGGAGAGGCGGGAAAGGCCGGCACCTCGGAGAAGACCGCCCAGAAAGCGTAAGAAGAGGTTTAAAGGGAGGAGGGGGAGGAGATGAGCTTCATTATAAGGATTGAAGAACGCTATAAACCCGAGCAGGAGGTGATCCGTATTGACTGAGGTGGTTAAGGTAGAACCTCATCCTAAGTACGAGGGTGTATACATCGTTGAGCTTGAGGACGGGTCCGTAAGGCTGGCGACCAGAAACCTAACTCCGGGCAGGAAGGTTTACGGTGAGTGGTTATTCAGGGTCGGCGACGTTGAGTATAGGGAGTGGAACTCCTATAGGAGTAAGTTGTCGGCAGCCTTACTTAAGAAGATCAAGGACTTAGTGATTAAGGAGGGATGCAGGGTACTCTATCTAGGGGCGGGCTCCGGCACGACACCGAGCCACGTCTCAGACCTCGTAGGGCCTAAGGGTGTGGTCTACGGCGTTGAGTTCGCGCCGAGGGTTGTTAGAGAGTTAATAACGGTGGCCGAGGTTAGGAAGAATATAGTGCCAATACTAGCAGACGCGAGGTTCCCCAACAAATACGCGCATATAGTGGATTACGCTGACGTTCTCTACGCTGATGTAGCGCAGCCCGAACAGGCGTCCATAGTTAACGTTAACGCTAAGTACTTCCTAAAGGATGGCGGTTACCTCTACCTAGCCATAAAGGCGAGAAGCATAGACGTAACTAAGGAGCCCGACGAGGTGTACCGTAGGGAGATAGATACTCTAGTTAAGGGAGGCTTCGAAATAGTCGATGTAGTTCACCTAGATCCTTACGATAAGGATCATGCCATGGTCTTCGCTAGATACCATAGAAAGTAGAATTGGGAGTCCGGAGTAGCGCATTTCTTTTTACTTTCATTACAAATTATTCTTAAGGAGCCATGAGCTGCGGGAGTAGAATCCCGGCAAGGAGGAGAAGGCTTAAGGCGCTCGTGGAGAGGGTAGTTAACATTCTAGAGGCTGCTGGGAAGAGGTACGCCATACTTAGGTTCCCGTCAAGTTATAGGGAGAGATCCATAGATTTAATAGCTGTTGGAGGGGATAAGGCCGATCTCATAATCAGAGTTAAGAGTAGCTCCAGCGTAAGTCGGGATGAAGTTAACGATATGGTGAAGGCCTCCGTAGCTCTGGACTCCGTTCCCGTAATTATTTCAGATGATCCGAACCTATACGACAACATAGTTTACGAGAGGTGCGGTATATACTTAATGAATGAGAGAACGCTAGAGAATATGTACATGAGACCTTCAGAGATAGTCGCGCTCTACAGGAAGGGCGAGCTATACCTTTCAGTCAATAGGAAGGCCTTAGAGAAGGAGATGAGTAAAAGGTCGTTAAGCGTTTCGGAAGTTTCATACCTCACTAACATATCTAGAAGGTCGATATACCGGTACAGGAGAGAGGGAGGGATGATAACCATAGAGAGCGCAGAAAAGCTGGTTAGTATAGTCAGCGAGGATGTTATCGAGTCAATAACGTTCGAGCATATAGCCAGTGAACTACGGGATAAGGCACGCGAGGTTAGACTAACGGAGTACATCAACCCAAAGCTTGAGAAGAGGTTGCTCAGGGAGGGGGCTGTCTACGACCTACGTAAGTCCGCACCCGACTATCTAGTTAGTGGTGAGTCCACGAAGGCGGTTGTGGATGCAACGTCGCTTAAGAGAAGGCCTGTTAGGGACGTTATTAGAAAAGCGCTTGAATGCGTTAAGATTTCAGACATAACGGGGATTAACGTCGATGTAGTGACTTCGGCTGAGAATAACGACATAATAGTCGATGAGCTATCGACTACGGTGAGTCTAAATAAGGTTAATGTTGAGAAACTGAACAGAAACTAAGTGGCGGTAGTTAGTTATGGGGGTAAAGGTAGCCATAACTGGCCGTCCCGGGATCGGTAAGACGACGATCTTCGGTAAAGTTGTCGAAATGCTAAGGGCTTCAGGCGCTAGGGTTGATGGCTTTATGTGTCCTGAGGTTAGAGTTCACGGGCGTAGAATAGGGTTCGACATCCTAGACCTGGTAACAGGGGATAGGGTTCCCCTCTCTAGACTGTGTACGCTGGCAGGCGGGCACGCCATAGTCGGCAGGGTCGGGAGGTATTGTGTTTTCCAGGATGCTGGCTCCTTCGGATGTCGCGTGCTGAGGAGGGCGTTGGGGGCGGCTGATATTGTCGGCGTAGATGAGGTTGGGCCGATGGAATTAATGGTGCGCGAGCTTAGGAACTGCATATATGAGGTGCTTGAGAATAACAACGTTAATGCCTTACTAGTAGTTCATCGTCGCGTAGTCAGAGACCTAACTAAGCGCTTTGGCAGGGATTTGAAGGTATTCTGGGTTGATGAGAGTAATAGGAATACATTACCTAACATAATATACAACATATTAACCGACATGGTTAACGCAGGGAATCAATCAGTGTAATTAGGTAAGCGTTGTTTCCTTGATTAAGTTATATTAGCGTTAGAATCGAGTTTATCAAGGTAAGAGGTGAGGTTAAGGTAATGGAAGTCTCGCTGGAGTCAAAGATATTGAAAGTAATAAAAGAGAAGACAAGCAAGGAAGGCGGCGTAATTCAAAGCACTCTTTGGTCAATGCTTGGAATAGATAACAGGGAAGGTACTAAAGTAGTGTTAAGTCTAGTTAGGAAGGGCTTAGTTAAGCGCGAGCCTATAACGTATAAGGGACGCCGTACCTACATGCTCATCTACAGCCCAGTAAAGTCGGCCAAACTTAACATAATAGTGAAGCTGAACCCCGTCATGTATATTCCGTGCTTCACCTGCCGTGAACTACTGAGATGCGGTACCGGCGGCTACTATAATCCGTACAAGTGCCTCCTTCTCTCCCACTTCATTGAGGAGACTGAATAGAGCCGTCTTCAAAGCATCTGAGGAACTCGTTCCACGAGGCGTTTGTCCTTACGTAGTGTCCGCCTAAATGACTTCTGCAGGCGTTGAAGCCCCTCAGAGTCAGACACTTGATTACCTTCTCCGTAGGCGGTGTGTTAATCCTTAATGAACGCGCTGCTGAAACTGTACTATATAGGTTCGGCAGAGCCGCCTCCCTGAGCATGATTTCAATAAGCTCTCTAATACTCTTTATTGATTTCATGTAGGCGTTCTCAACATTATTGGATTCCTTAAGCAGATCAGCCAAGAATTCGGTATCCCCTATAGGCCCTATCCAGAGAGGACCTATCAGCGTTAGGCTTGAGCCGCACGCAGGGCATTTAAAGGATTCTATACCGTCGCATACGTCCTGCATACTGACTAAAGACCTATACAGGCATGCCCTACAGTACAGCATAAACCCAATTCTCTCTTCAAGTATGCGTGACGCTTCAGCAGCGCTCTTCCGAACGCTTATGAGGAGCCTCACGTAATGATGTTTTGTAAATGCAA
>JAMOVB010000012.1 GCA_027061705.1 Desulfurococcales archaeon | reverse complement strand
CAACCTTCTGAACCCAGCTATGGCGCCGCAATTCACGAGCCTCAAGAGCTCGTCCTCCCCCGATCTAACCACCGCGACGTAACCCAGCTTGAGAATTACGTCAAGACCGTCAGGCGGCCTGCCTCTCAAGTACGCCTCGTAAAT
Source organism: Desulfurococcales archaeon (assembly GCA_027061705.1). Classification (GTDB taxonomy): domain Archaea; phylum Thermoproteota; class Thermoprotei_A; order Sulfolobales; family NBVN01; genus WAOL01. The sequence goes on along the minus strand of JAMOVB010000012.1, from coordinate 3,801 downwards.
ACCGTCCACAGCCAACTCGTTAAAGCTCCCTTGCCATACAATCCTCCCTTCTTTAAGCATTATGAAGTACTCGCCAATCCACTCAGCCTCCTCAGGCACGTGAGTAGTCATTACTACATCATAGTGAGAGTTAAGTATGTAGTCGCCAACTAAGCCAGCAACCCTAACATCAAGGTGTGAGAACGGCTCGTCGAGAACTTTAATCCTGCTCTCCCTGCATAGGGCCTGCATAAGCTGTACCAGCTGTTTCTGGCCTGAGGATAGATCTGGGAGCTGTCTTCCGCTGAGGCTGCGAACCCCGATAGTGTTCCAGAAGAATTCAAGACAATCGCTATCGCCTACATCCCTAAGCACTTCATAAACATCCCTAACCCTAACGCTTATGTCGAAGTGGGGCTTCTCAAAGACTATCGTCATTTCCGCAGCCGCCCTCTCCCTATCGACGTAGGGTTCGTAACCGTTGACGCGTAGGGAGCCGCTACTCGGGCGTAGAAGCCCGTAGAGTATGCTAAGTAACGTGCTCTTACCGGAGCCGTTCTGCCCTATCACTACAGCCCTACGCGCCTCAAGCCCGAAGCTCACGTCCCTTAAGGCTACCACCCTACCGAACACTTTGGTAAGGCCCTCAGCGTGTAGCCTCATTAGAGCCTCCTCCTCGCCAGAAGCACGAGCCCGATTAACCCGGCCGCTATTAACACCACGTTAACGGGAAAGTACGTAACTGTGAAGTCAAATAGTATCCTTCCTAGCACGTCGTTATCGAACCTCACGTTAGTGTTGATTAACCCTAAGGTCAGGTCAGCATCGACTATTCGCGTCGAATGCGTCTCCACGAACTTAAGGAGTTGCTTATCATTAGAGAGGAATTCCTCGAGAACTTGACGTAGGACCCCGTCCTCAGCAAGGAGGCTTAGGTGGTGGTCAGCAACGTGTATTACGCTGTAGTAGAGCGTCAGCAGGAGGCCGCCGCAGGATAGTTCGAAGTAGTTGAGCCAGAAGTTACTTCTTAAGTGTTCATTAATGATATCGCAGTTACCGTGGTACCCTACGGGCTTAAGGTAGAACCTCGGATTAAGCATCTCCTTTATCGAGATTATATTGAGCGGCACACGCTCTAGAGGAAGTTCGTGATTCTCGAGTATCCTCACACTGTAGTTGCTTGTTCGATCAAGGTATATTACTCGCCCTAGTGGGGAATCTCTCCTTAGTAAGCCTGAGGACCTAAGCATAATGTTAGCGCCGCTGCGGTTAAGAGGGTATGAGATGGTTAGCCTAGCAGAAGCCTTAAACATGAAGTACGTGTTGTTAACTGCTTTCAAGCTAAGGCTTCCATTCCTTATTATAAGCACTACGGCGCCCTTACCCTTGCTAACGTTAACGAAAGCCAAGAATAGGTTCATGGAATAGTTCATAAATGACCCCTTACCGACCGGGGCACTCTTAAGGTGAGGGTTCACGTTCACGAAGTAGTTGATCGTCGGGATGAAGTTTATAAAAAACCCTATGAATATCAACAAAGCAAAGCCTGCCTGCAAAGCCTTGCTACTCATGCTCCTACCTCCAAATATCCGCTTCGTTTCCCCTCAATCCCGCACGACGAGAGAGCAGGTTAGGCAAAAGAGAATGATAGGCTCGCGGTTAAGGTCTTGAGCTATAGGCTCAGTAACTAGTCAAGCAGTATCTCAATAAGGTTTAGAGCAATGCCGACAGCTGACGTTATTTCGCCGCTTAAGTCCTTACAAGAGCCTCCCCAGACACCTACGAAGTTGCCAAACTCATACACCTTCGTACCCCCGTAATAGTAAACCTTATTCCAAAGATCCCCCTCCTCACTCCAGAGTATCGTTGACACTCTCTCCCATACCTTTACGATGGCGTATGAGTCGTAGGCAGCAGTACCTATGTCCCAGTATGGAGTGCCTATGACGCAACTCCAACCGAATGCGGTGCTACCGCAGCCTATATTGCCAGATTCCGCATGCAGTATTCTATGCTCACTAGTGTTTATGACTACTATCTGTCCCACCCTCACAACCCCTACAATCCCTCCAAACCAGTTCCTAATCCTCAACACTGTCATGTATTGATGCACGTATATGGTAGCGCCAGCTATGCTCGCGTGATATATGCATGCCATCGATGCTAGCAACGCAACAAGGCCTGCGAACGCCACGTATCGTAGGGCAGACCTCCGCACCATCAGTTCTTCTCACCAACCATACTCTTAATTCGGTAATCCAATAAGCCTTACTTAAATAGAGAGTGGCGTGTAATGATTAACAGGCTTATAAGGGTGGGGCTTTTAAGTGTGTTTAGCGTAATTTGATTGCTTTACGTTTCGTTGGATTGTTTTCTTTGGTTGTCAATTGATTTTTTAGCGTTTCAGAATGTTTTGCGGCGTGCATAACACTTATTTTGGATATTGTCCAACCTACTACACGGATCCCCCAGTCGGGTGGTGTTGGATGTCGTTGATTGAGGATCCTTTTGAGTTGATAAGTAAGTGGCTTCGTGCTAAGGAGTTTCTTATCGTTGGTAGGGGGGTTGCTAGGGCGGACGCGCTTGATAAGGCGTTGGGTAGGGCTAAGTTTGTTGAGGATTACTTTCAGGAGGGCATGCTGTTCGTTAAGCAGGTTTTGAGTAGTGAGCCGCACGCGAGGATATTGAGGGTTGTTAAGGATGCCGCGTTAAGCGTTCCGGGCGTTGTCGGCGTCTTCACGGCCTCAGACATACCTGGTGAGAATCAGGTGGGGTACGCCCTCCCTGACCAGCCCCTCCTGGCTGAGGGTAAGGTTAGGTATGATGGTGAGTTGGTGGCGTTGGTTGCCGCCGAGGATATTGACTCGGCGTTGAGGGGTGCTGAGGAGGTTAGGGTTGAGTATGAGCCCCTGCCCTACGTGCTCGACCCCCTTGAGGCTCTGGAGCGTAGGGACGTGCTGGTTCACGAGGATGTTGGGAGTAACATAGCGTTCAGGACTAGGATTAGGAAGGGTGATGTGAGGAGGGGTTTTGAGGAGGCCGACGTCATAGTTGAGAATGAGTATAGGACGCATCATCAGGAGCACCTGTACCTAGAGCCTGAGGGCGCCCTAGCCATACCGGGCCTTGACGGGAGGCTAACCGTGATAACCGCCGCCCAGTACCCGCACCTAGCCCAGTCAATCGTGTCGAGGGTTCTAGGCGTTCCAGCATCGCAGGTTAAGATAGTGGTGCCCTTCATGGGAGGGGGCTTCGGAGGTAAGGATGATGAGGGCCCGCTAACAGCCGCTAAGGCGGCCCTAGTAGCGCACCTAACCGGGAGGCCCGCCTTCCTCCTATACACTCGTGAGGAGTCCATGCGCATGCACCCGAAGCGCGAGGCAACCATAATAAGGTATAAGTCGGGGGCTAGGAAGGACGGGAAGCTAACCGCTATTGAGGTTAAGATAATACACGACACAGGCGCCTACGCCAATAGAGGGCCGTTCATACTGTGGAGGGCCTCCGTACACGCCTCAGGCCCGTACGAGGTCCCCAACGCTAAGGTCGACGGGTACTGCGTATACACGAATAAGGTGTATCAGGGGTCCTTCAGAGGCTTCGGCAACCCCTCCGTACAGTTCGCGGCTGAGATGCAGATGAACGAGCTGGCCAGGAAGCTCGGCATGGACCCGCTGGAGCTAAGGCTTAAGAACATGCTCAGGCCGGGGTCGAGGACCATAACCAACCAGCTGCTGGACGAGTCCGTAGGCATTGCGGAGGCAGTCGAGAAGCTTGCGAGGAAGTGCGGGTGGTTTGAGAAGAGGTCTAAGTACGGCGGCG
>JAMOVB010000011.1 GCA_027061705.1 Desulfurococcales archaeon | reverse complement strand
CTTGTAAGCCCCTCAAGCACAATCCTCACGGCCTCCGGTCGTCCGGTGGATATCAGGTCCGCCGCGGAGAGAACGTGCTTTGCTGACAGCAGTGAAAGTGAGGCGGCATACTCACCGTAGTACTCGCCCTTAAGTCTATGGGCTAACCTCCAGTCCAGAACCGCTGTGAGCTTACCGATCAAATCCCCCGCACCGGCCCTCAGGAGCCTTATCGGCGCCTTCGATATTATGTTAACGTCAGCTATTATCGCCGCCGGCGGCGACGCCTTAACAGATGTGACCCTCCCCAAACCCCTGATCGACGCAAAGGGGGACGCTATCCCGTCGTGCGAGGCAGCTGTAGGCACGCTAACGAACGGTATGCCCGTCTTCCAAGACATGTACTTAGCCGCATCTATAGCCTTACCGCCCCCTAGCCCGACCAGTACGGAGGGCTTGAACCTCTCTACGCTCTCGTAGAGGGACTCGACCTCATCGATATTCGATGATCTAACGACCCCGACCTCATACTCCATGCTGTCTCCGAGAACCTCCTCCAGCACCTTGGCAAGTAACCTCCCAACATTAGGGCCTGTCACTACGTAGGCCCTGCTACCGAGGCCGAGCTCCTTGAACACCTTCGGGAGCAGCCTTATCGACCCGTACCCAATAACTATCTTCTTGGGCAGGTCTATCACGTGATGACCGCTACTCACGAATCAGCACCTTCCCCTAAACACCAGTAACCTTTATTTTCTAATTAAGGCTTTACATCCGGCAGAATAAAAGGGAGTTGTGGTGTCACAACCATGCTCAGGCTTGCTCACGGAACAACCACGGTTGGACTGAGGGTTAAGGATGGGGTAGTTCTGGCGGCCGATAAGAGGGCCAGCGTGGGGTACTACATAGCCCATAAGAAGGTGAGGAAGATCGTGAAGATCGATGATCACGTGGCCATGACGACAGCAGGTCTTGTTGCTGATGCCCAGATGCTCGCATCAGAGCTTCAGTACCTGGCGCGCCAGCATAAGATAGAGACAGGAATGCCGATAAGCGTTAAGTCCCTCGCCTCATACCTTAGCCTAATACTAAACTCCAGCAAGTACTTCCCCTACGTGGTTCAGCTCCTGCTGGGAGGCTATGACGACAAGCCAAGGCTCTACGCAATCGAGTGGTTCGGCGACTACATAGAGGAGGACTACGCTGTAACGGGGTCAGGCTCGCCCGTCGCTGTAGGGGTTCTGGAGGCTGAGTACAGGAAGGATTTAAGTATTGAGGAAGCTATTAAGTTAGCGGTTAAGGCGGTAAGGTCCGCGATACGTAGGGACGTGTTCACAGGTGAGGCTGTGGATGTAGCTGTGGTCACGAGGTCCGGCGTCACCATAAAGTCTTTTCCGAGGTAAGTCACGTCATGGGGTTTGTGGATAGGGTTCGTAAGAGGATAGTTAGTGAGATACTTAGTAGGATTCCTAGGGAGGCCCAGCTAACTAGGGTCGAGTTTGAGGGGCCCGTCATAGCCATATATGTTAAGAACGTTAAGTTCATAATAGAGAACGAGAACGTCATAAGGTCTCTTGCCAAGACACTAAGGAAAAGGATAGTTGTTAGGGTGGATGAAAGCGCTAGAATGCCTGAACGCGAGGCTAAGGAGGTAATACTGCAGCTACTTCCCAAGGACGCTGGTGTCAACCCGGATAACATATCCTTTGACAAGGTTCTCGGGGAGGTTGTAATCAGAGCTAAGAACTCTGAAAAGTTCTTCGAGAATGGCAAGCTCCTCTACAACATGATATTCATAAAGACCGGCTGGCGCCCATCGATAGTTAGGGAACCCCCTCTAAGATCGAAGATACTTGAGGCTGCCCTCAACTACATGATAGCTCAGGCAGACTACAGGCGTGATGTGCTGAGGGCCGTCGGAGAGAGGATACATAGGGACACGATATTCAAGGACCAGTACCTCAGAATAACCGCCCTAGGCGGGTTTAGGGAGGTGGGTAGGTCAGCGATACTCGTGGAGACCGCTGAGTCTAAGGTACTCCTAGACTTCGGCTTCAACCCCAGCGCCCCCTCCCCAAGGCAGATGATGCCGCGCCTAGACGCCATAGGAGTTACCCCCGAGGAAATAGATGCTGTGGTGCTGACCCACGCACACCTAGACCACTGCGGGCTGATACCGTTCCTATTTAAGTACGGGTATCAGGGACCAGTTTACACGACGAAAGCGACCCGCGACCTCATGATACTACTCCAGCTAGACCTCCTAGACATATCTAAGCGTGAGGGTAAGCCGCTGCCCTACGACATTAAGGACGTCCATAAGACGCTACTCCACACGATACCGCTGAAGTACGGCGAGGTAACGGACATAACGCCCGACATTAGAATAACGCTCTACAACGCGGGCCACATACTAGGCTCCGCTATGGTTCACCTGCACGTGGGCTCCGGCCTCCACAACATAGTGTACACCGGCGACTTCAAGTTCGGTAAGACTAGGTTACTGAATAAAGCACATACGGTGTTCCCGAGGGTTGACACGCTCATAATGGAGTCAACCTACGGAAACACAAGGCAGAAGAGCAGGAGAGAGGCTGAGGAGGAGTTCATAAACCTGATTAAGAAGACGATAGAGCGCAAAGGTAAGGTCCTCATACCGGCTTTAGCAGTCGGCAGGGCGCAGGAGGTAATGGTGATAATAGCCTTCGCCATGCAGTCTGGGGCGCTGCCTGAGGTCCCGGTCTATATAGAGGGGATGATAAATGAGGTGACGGCAATACATACGGCATACCCCGAACTACTGTCGAGGGAGGTTAGGGAGCGGATATACTCAGGTGAGAACCCATTCACCTACAGAACGTTTAAGGTGCTTGAAGGTAAGACAGCCCGCACGGACATAGTAGAGTCGGAGGAGCCATGCATAATAATAGCGACATCAGGGATGCTCACGGGAGGCCCGGCCGTAGAGTACTTCAGGCTGATGGCGCCGGACCCAAAGAACACGCTAATATTCGTGAACTACCAGGTTGAGGGCACGCTGGGGAGGAAGATAAAGGACAGGATCGAGTCGCAGGTAAGGGAAGTGAACGTAGTTGTCGGCGATAAGATAGAGACGGTTAGGATAAACATGGAGGTTCACTCCGTCGAGGGCTTCTCAGGGCACTCGGATAAGAGCCAGTTAATAGCATACCTAGCGCACATAAGCCCGAGGCCGAAGAGAATAATACTGAACCACGGGGAGCCCTCAGCAATAAGGGATCTTGCCAATACCATAAGGTCGTACATAGCGAGAGGCAGGATAAAGCTGGATAAGGATACTGAAATATACGCGCCGAGAGTTCTTGATTCGCTCTCCCTAGTGGTGTGAAGGGATCGGACACTCTGGAAAATACCGTAGATATCAGTATAACGGCCTACCCCCCTTACCCGATAAACAACGTTACTTACGTAAGCCGGCATTCTGAAGTTTAAACTACGTATTTTGAGCTCTATTGTCGAATTTTATTTCAATAAACCCGGATGGCCTATGAAAAATATTAACATGTGTGGAAAGATTTAATAGGGATTATGCCGGCAGGATAAATTGCTCATAAAATTAGGTTGGATGGGGGTGGGGGGTTATAGGGGCTCCTTCAGAATACTGGAAGCAGAGGAAGGGCTTCATCCTCGCCGCCATAGGATCCGCTATAGGGCTAGGGAATATATGGAGGTTTAGCTGGCTGTGCTACAAGGACGGCGGCGGAGCGTTCCTAGTGCCGTACTTCATAGCACTGCTAATAGTCGGTCTCCCACTGATAATTCTGGAGTTCCTTCTAGGCAACTACTTCGCAGGCTCATCACCTAAGGTGTTCAGAGGTATTAGAAAGTCGCTTGAGATAATAGGCTGGATAGCGACGCTGGACGTCTTCATCATAGGCACGTACTACGCGGTAGTGCTGGCTTGGGTTATGGACTACATAGGTCTATCGGCACTTAACGCTGTCTCATGGTTCGGCAGCGCCGGGAAGCTCTTCGGCTGGGTGG
>JAMOVB010000010.1 GCA_027061705.1 Desulfurococcales archaeon | reverse complement strand
AATTCTTCTTGAGGGCGAAGGCCACGTACCTGTACTCCTTATCAACCTCTAAATCAAGGCTGAACTTCTCGTAAACCCACCTGATCAGCGACTCTAACTGCTCCCTTTTAGGACTCCAGAGGAATAGCGAGTCAGTGTCGCCGTAGAGTACCTTAAGCCCCATCTCACGGGCCTTACGCAGCGTTGAGGTAATGACGTACCTCCCCAACGCCGTTACGGACTCGGCAAGCGAGGGCGTGTAGAACGGGAACTTTTCATGCCCGAACACGCCGTAGCTCGCGTTAATGTATACCTTCATAGCGGCTTGGACCACGTTATACCAGCTCCTCAGATTCTCAGGTAACTCCTTATTCTTAGCCAGCTTCTTATACACACCGACCCTGAAGTCCCTCAGGAGGCCGACAATCTCCGAGGTTATCCCTCTCCTGCTAATGCATACTGTATGTAGCTTCCTTCCTCTCTCATCCCTAATCTCCTTAATCGCATTGTCAGGACACCACCCCTCAGGAGGGTCTATAGTTTCGTAGCTTAGGTTCCACACCTTTATTATGCTTGGGTACAGCGACGCGAAGTCAAGCACGATTACGTTGAAGTAAACACCCGGTATCGGGTCTATCACTATGGCACCCGCGTATCTCTTCCCGCCGATCTTAGCTGCCGTCTTAACCTCGCCTTTAAGCTGGAGGAGCTCGGTCTCGTTGGGTATTAAGTACCCTCTCCTCCTGTGCTCCCAGTACATCAGGTTCTTGACCCATGCCGAGACCTTACGCCTAGTTACGTCCTCAAGCCCCATCTTAGCGAGCCGCATTATCAGAACCATTAGCTTCCACACCAGCTCGTCGCTGAAGGTCGTGAGCCTTAGCGTGAGGTCTGCGTCCTTCGCGTTATACTGAACCAGCTTACTTAGGAGCAGGTCGCTTATGCTCTCCTCTATGGCGACCTTAGCCTCACCAAGTAGTGCCGTGGCTATGGCGTCCAGCGTCTTATCCTTGTATGCCGAGCCGAAGGCATAGTTCTGGATTGCCTCAATGCTGAAGAATCTGTATAGGTCTATGTGGAAGCCGTGGCGTATTGAGACGAAATCACGGACCTGGGTTATGGGGATTAGCTCCGGCTCGATGCCAAGCTGGATAGCGCGGTTGAAAATGTACGGCAGGTCGAAATCATCCCCGTTGAACGTCACTATCATTGGGTAATCATTCACAATCCTGAAGAATTCCAGCAGTAACGCATACTCGCTGTCAAATATCTCCACTTCGAAGTCGGGCGGTATGTCCTCATGCCTTCCCCACGCTATGTTCTCCCTAGCTAGGACCAGCACTTTACGCAGTCCGTCATTCCCAGCCAGCGCTATGCTTATTATGGGGTAAGGAGCCTTAGCCGGGTCCGGAACCCTTCCTCTGAACGGCGTGTATACCTCAATGTCTATGGCAACCCTCCTGATACGTGGGGGCTTGGACTCGAATAGCGGGGCTAGACGCATGGCGAAGTCCTTTGAGGATGGGTTATCCTTGATAGCCCTTTCGTAGAGGCGCATAACGTGCTCGGGAACCTCGTGCTTAATCTCTGACGGCCTACCATTAGATACCCTATACTCCATACCTGGTATTAGGCCGTTGTCGAAGAGGTAGTTGTCGTGGTACTTTATCTTAGCCTCCCAAGCCCTACCGACGACCCTACGCAGGCGTGGGACTGCTTGGGGATCCCTAACAACTATCTTAGTCATGCTCACCTCCTTACCGCGGAGGAGGTCGTACCTACGTATGACTTCAACCCTGACGAATGAAGGGTCTGTTACTATCTTCCTCATTTCCCGCACTTCCTCCGGATGCACGTCCGTTATGAAATACGGCAGGTGCCCTGTAGCGTCATACCACACGTACACAGTGTCGTCGTCCTCACAGTAGAACTTGAGGTAGACCTTCCCTGCCTTACCGTCGTAGTAGGATCCTAGGAGGTAGGCGGAGCTGAGCTTCGTTACGTACCTCCACTTGCTGGGGACTAAGCTATACTGCCTTGCGTTTCCGTTGCTAGGCCTCCTTACAATGCATTTGAATGCCTTCCCCCCAACCTCAACGCTTATTTGCTGGTTAAGGCTCCTAACGTAATCAAATAACGTTCTACACCTGCTTTTCGAACGCCTTCTTCCAAGCAACTTGAGTGAAGATCTGATCCTCCCCACCAAGTTAGATAATTCGGTAATCCGGCAATATAAGAACGCGATCTAAAAAGGGTAGCTTCGTCAGCCAAGGCTGATCTCCGCATCACCTAAGCTAAGTCCGCCTGGGCTCATCATCCGCTTCAAAACTGGTTGGAATGGTAAAAAGCAGCTTAGCTTGAGGACCGACCCTCACCAACCTCCTCAACAGGTAGCTTAAGCTTAAGCGACACCGTAGTGAGTATGAAGCCAGCCACAGCAAGCGCTGAGACAAGCAACCACATGTCTGCCGGAGCTGATGCAATCATTAACGATGTTAGAGGGCCGATCATGGCTGCCGAGTTTGATATCAGCCCCAACGCGTAGCCCGCTCTAGTAACCTCCTCACGCGGGTATGCGGTGCCGGGTATCGACCAGAACGTAGGTCCCGTCCCCTGAATCACTGCGATGATGAAGAGCGACGCTATTATGAACGCCACGTTACTCAATACCGTAGCCGCGTACTCGCTCAACGCCCCAACTAACGTGACTATGAAGCAGGCTGCTTGAACCAGTGCGAATGCCCTGAAGAGCTGCCTCGGGTTCCCCCCGCCACGCCTTGAGACGGCATACGCTATACCACCTATGACTATTGACCAGAGGACGTATGAAGCCTCGAGAACCTCTGAGGAGAGGGCAGCGACGTTCTTGCCGAACGGCCTCACTATGAAGGAGATTAGAGGCGCTAGCGTGAATATTATCCAAATTGAGGGGAAGAACGTGAAGCCCCATATGATCGTAAACTTCCTCCTCCAGACGCCCTTAACCTCGCGCTTACCCTTAACACCTTCATGCTTGGCGCCGCCGGTGGGTAAGGCAGCCTTAGGCGTCAGACCTATCCATATGAGCGCTACGATAATCATGGATACGCCGAAGATCATGTACGCAGCCCTCCAGCCGTAGGCCACGGCTAGCGAGCCGCCGAGATTAGCGCCTATGAACCCACCTATGAATATGCCCGAGAGTATTATGCCTAGAGCTAGAGGTCTTGCATGCGCGTAGAGTTTGCCGACCTGGGCGGAGAATATGGGCACGGCCATCATCACGAGGCCCTGCAGGAACCTAAGCCCCACGACGGCGTATGGCGACCTAACTATAGGTATTAGGAACTGCGGTATGGCTGCCAAGACAGCTGCTAGGAGGACTGTCGTGCGCGGATGCGTCTCGAAGAACTCTGAATGCCCTATGAAGAATGCCGCGAAAATACCCACGGAATAGACCGCTGCCGCCCACAGCAACTCGTTGCCTGTCATGCCCAAGCTGGTTCTGAAGTAGTTGCTTAGAGTGCTGAATAGCGTTAAGGCGCTGAAGTTAACGCTCATGAAGAGGAGGTCAAGCCCTACAGCAGCTGCGCCTACGCCCTTACCGCTACTCAGAACTTCCTCACCCCCTGCTGAAAATTTTTCGTAGGTTAGTTAAAAGATTTGCATCTTGAGCGCGGAAGCCGTTCTCACGAAAGCGGCGATCTAATGATTAATTGACTGACTCACGGTCACTATCCCCTGACAAACCTCGCGAAGATTACGTACCCGGTATGGACTACAGATATCGTGTAAGGCCTTAACGCCTCCGGATTCGGCTGGAACTCCCTCATTATGCTCTCGAAAACCCTTATATTGACGAAGCCATGATTGCGGAGGGCTTTAAGGACTTTAATGACTTGATTTACCGTGGGTTGGAAAATAAGCACGGGCGAGGAGGGCTTAAGGCTCTCCTTAACGGCGGGTAGAGCCTCCCAAGGGTCGGGAAGATCTAGGAATGCGGCATCTAAGTCGACCTCGTCAACGCCGTCCTTAACGTCCTTAACCTTAATGACTACG
>JAMOVB010000009.1 GCA_027061705.1 Desulfurococcales archaeon | reverse complement strand
TCTCCTTAGCTAATCTCTTAGCCTCCTCTTCGGTGTAGTAACTCCCCACGTACTTTGTCGGGTTCTTCCAAGCGGGGTCGTCCTTACTTACGAGAACCTGATTGACTATCGCTACAGCGCCCTTGACGCTGTCCTTTATGCCCTCCTCAACTAATAGATTATCTATCGCCTGCATCAGCAGATACCCCAGCCAGCCCTGCGTCATAGCCCCCGCAATATCCATGGCTAGAGGGGGTATCTTGTCTTTAGAGCGCTCCATCCACTCCATAATGACTCCTACTTGAGGACCATTACCGTGCGTTATCGCTACCTTGTAACCCTCCTTAACTATCTTCACTATTGTTCTGGCTGCTTGATATGCGTTCTTCCAGTAATTCTCTGTAGTTCCGGGCTCGCCCTTCGTTTGGAAGGCGTTACCGCCTAGTGCGATTAGGACATACCTTTCATCTCTTTCCATCACGTAACACCTCGCAGTGCAGGCGGGCTAAAGGCTTGCTTTCAGCGTTAAAAACAAGCTTTGATTCCACCGTAATTAACTTCAGTCGTACCTACTCCCCATAACCATGGCCATAACGGCCTTCTGTACGTGAAGCCTGTTCTCGGCCTCCTCAAAGTACAGTGACTTCTCGTAAGTGTCGAGAACCTCATCGGTGACCTCCATGCCCCTGTCTGCGGGGCCGCAGTGCATGTAGTAGGGCTTACCTGCCTCCTCAAGTAGGTCCATAGTAACTATCCAGTTCTTGAACTTCGCCTGGTACTCCTTAGCCTCCTCCTTATGCACCTTTCCGTCCGAGCTGTAAGGCGGGAAGAAGCCCTTAGGGCTCCAGGCCTTCGGATATACGAAGGTAGCGCCCTCGAACGCTGCCTTCATATCGTTAGTCACTTCGAAAGACCCGCCGTACTGGTCGGCCAGCTCCTTGCACTTCTTTATGATTTCATCCTGTAGCTCGAACCCTGGCGGGTGAGCTACGACGACCTCAGCACCCATCATGGCCGCTATTATGGCGACGCTCTGCGGTACTGCGAGTGGCTTAAGCCCTCCTGAGTAAGCGTACGACACAACAAACTTCTTGCCGCGTAGGTTAGGCACAACGTCTAAGGCGGCCTTAATGTCTGCGAGTGCCTGGAATGGATGGTATATGTCGTCCTCCATATTCAGCACTGGGATTGACGCCCACTTAGCGAACTCCTCGATAATCCTATGCCCCCTACCGATTATCCACTTCGCGGCGTCGGCATATATCCTAATAGCTATGGCGTTGCCATACCTGCTTAGAACTCTTGCAACATCGCTTATCGCCTCAGTCTTATACGCGACCATGTCCTCAGGTAGTGTGGGGGTGTAAACGTCGTTAGGGCTTAGGAAGTTGCCGTGACCGCCGAGCTGGAAGATCCCTGCCTCGAAACTGTTCCTAGTTCTTAAAGATCTGTTGTAGAACAGCATGAAGAGCGTCTGCCCGGCGAGGTATGGGGTCGGTACCTTTGACTTGAACTTACGCTCAAGATCCCTGGCCGCCTCAATAATCATCTTAATCTCTTCCTGGGTTCTGTTGACGTTCGTCAGGTAGTCCTGACCTTCCCAAATGCCTACGTACCATGGCTTACCCATAACGTACTACCTCAATTAGAGTAAGGTCGTTATTTGATAAAAAATATGTGCTTATTACGTTGAGTGAACTGAGTAAATTTTTTATGTGGCAAAAAGAGTTACTGTTTTAACTATGTGTCGTAAAACGTTGATCGCACCCTATTTAAGCGCGCCTAACGTACGTTAGCCATAGTTAGCGCCAGTACTGCTGCCTTAGTCCAAAGGCCGTTCTCAGCCTGCTCATAGAGTATCGAGCGCGGGCTGTCAACCACGTCATTATCCGCTTCAAACCCTCTCATTATTGGCATTACGTGCATTAACACACCTGACTTATCCATAAGGTCCATAAGCTCCATGGTGACCTTCCAATCTTTGAACTTCTCGTAGGTCTTGAGCTCCTCCTCAGCAAATTTGCTGTAGCCTAACTCCTGAAGCTTTCTTGAAGCCCAGTTTCTCGGGAATACCGCGTGCGCCCCTCTTAGCGCCTCTTTATAATCGTGGGTGAACTCTAAGTGAGCGCCGCTTGCTTCGGCATTCTTCTTAGCCGTCTCTATGATGTCGGGATATAGGTCGAAGCCCGGCGGGAATGCTACGGTCACGTCCACACCCATGCGTGTGAAGAGCAGCAAATCTGCGTTTACGCTGCAAGGCCCTCTGATATGAGGTGAGTAGGCCCACATTATGACGTACTTCTTCCCTCTGTAGGAGGGGAACCTCTCCTTGAACGTCATGAAGTCGGCCAACGCCTGCGTGGGGTGGAACTGATCGTCAGCCATATTTATGACCGGTATCTTAACGTGGCGGGCCGCTTCGCGTATGAGTTGATTGCCGACACCATGCTTGAAGTCTATGGCCTTATCTAGTATTCTTATGCCTAGGCCGTGCCCGTACCTATCGTACATCGCCACTATATCCTTAACCGCCTCGCCCTCCCCGGCCCTAGTCTGCCTTGACTCTATGTACTGGGCGTGCCCGCCGAGGTAGGTCATCGCAGCCTCGAACGCTGCCCTAGTCCTCGTTGATGGGGCGAAGAAGAGCATGAAGAATGTCTTCCTATCAAGCAGCCGCGGAATCTCCTCCATCCCAAAGTAGTGGTAACGCCACTTAAGCTCCTCAGCAAGTTTCAGAGCTATGTTGAGTTCCTCAACCCTCCAGTCTTGAGTTGTTATTAAGTCTTTACCCGTTAAGTCAGCTATAAAGTTCCTCACCGTTTACACCCTCATGTAATTCAGTCGGGCTTTATCTATAAATCATTGGTTTACGCATTTCCGGAAATCAGTAGGCTAATTCAATCTACGCACGTGCATTCTTCCCGAGCACCTTATTCACAGCACGCTTAAGCCTTACGTAGGTGCTTCTAAGGGACTCCGGCATAACCTTCGTTTCCGAAACAACGGGCATGAAGTTCGTATCGCCGGACCAGCGGGGCACCACATGTATGTGGAGGTGTGATTCGATACCGGCTCCGGCAACCCTACCTACGTTAGCGCCTATGTTATAGCCGTGTGGAGAGTACTCCATATCTATGGCCTTGAGAACTATTTTAAGGACTCTACCAATCTCAAGCATCTCTTCATCCGTGAGTAGCTCCGGGCGCGGCACATGCCTTACGGGCGCTATCATTACGTGCGCCGTGTTATACGGGTACTTATTCAGCATAGCGAAAGCCAGTCTATTCCGGTAGATTACTAGGGACTCCTCCTCAGGCGCTTTAAGCGCCTCACAGAATATGCATGTCATTCCTCCCTCCTTAGCCGCTCTCTTGACGTACGTCATTCTCCAGGGAGCCCATAGGACGTGCATCCTAAACCACCACTTCAAACTACATACAGTGCCTAATTACGTTAGGTAGTCGAACCATCCCTAGCGGGTAGGCCACGAAGCCACTCTAATGAGGGGTTAATAGCGATAATATGAGACTCTGAGGCGTTAATAGCGCCAGCACGTAGCCTATGAGGAAGAAGAGAACGTGCGGCAGACCCGGTGTGACCCAAATTAGCTGATCCTCGCGTAACCTGCCTTCCTCCAACGCCTTCATAATATCTGCCCTTATCCTTTCCTCCTCATCGTCATCTGAGAACGTAGCCCTGCATATGAATCCGTCGCCGGAGGGTATGGTCAGCGGGTATGTGAACTTAGCCCGGATAAACTCCCCAACACGCATGGGCCTGCCGAAAACCCTGAGATAGAGCTTCCTCCCATCAATGCAGGCGATGGACTTCAGCACCCCGCCATACTTGAACGTGTTGAGGGCTATGTAGTACAGCAGTAGCGCGAGCGGTATTAGCAGGGAGTACGTAAGCGTAAGTAGCGATATTGGAAGTACCGTGAACCTTGGGTGAGCCACGGCAATCATGAGGAGGGCTAGGAAGTCTGCCCCGCCGACAAGCCCTAACCACGCCATTATCAGCATTAGGATTGCTGGTAGTACCGAGAATAGCGTGTGGAGGGGGTCGTA
>JAMOVB010000008.1 GCA_027061705.1 Desulfurococcales archaeon | reverse complement strand
GACGAATCCCACGCGAGTCTAACGAACGTCGACCTCGGCGTGGCTCTAGCGCTCTCTAAATACCTGAAGCTCGGGGGTGTTGAGAACCTTAGGGCGCTTGTGAGGGCGTTAGCGTCCCTAGCCTCGGGCAGGCCTCCCGAGCTTCCGGAGCCGCGTGAGCTGCCGCTGCAGGGCATATACCACCCCAGGCACGGGGTTTTCGAGTCGCTTGGGGATTACCTGAGGGTGTATGAGTTTGCCTCCAGACCTCTTGTCGGCATACTTTTCTATAGGAGTGACTGGGTTTACGGTAAGACATCCGTGGTTGACGCGCTTGTTGAGGAGCTTGAGAACCTAGGCTTAGGCGTTATCCCGGTATTCACCTACGGGTTTAAGGACGATGTCATAGGGTCTGAGGGTAAGGAGGAGAGCATACGTAGGTTCTTCTTCCGCAGCGGCAGGCCCGTGATTGAGGTTCTCGTAAACCTGACGTCCTTCTTCATGAGTTCTAGGCGAGCTAGGGATGCGTGGAGCTCCCGTGAAGTCGCTAGTGATGAGGGTACCGACCTGCTCAAGGCGCTTGGGGTGCCCGTCCTTCAAGGCATCAGGGTTTTCGGCAGGTCTGCCGGCGAGTGGCTCGAGTCTAAGGAGGGTGTGGATTACTCCACCCTAACCTACAGCGTTACGATGCCGGAGGTTAACGGGGTTGTCGAGCCGGTGGTTGTTGCCGGCACCTCCCTAGGCCCTCTTGGCGAGAAGAGGTATGAGGTTGTTAGGGAGCATGTGTCGTGGATCGCTAGGCGCGTCCGCAGGTGGGTTGACCTTAGGTTAAAGCCGCCTAGTGAGAGGAGGGTCGCGATAGTTCTGATTAACCCGCCATGCAAGGGTGTTGAGGCTAACGTGGCTGTCGGGATGGGCTTAGACGTCCCTGAGAGTGTCGTGAGGTTCCTCAGGTTTTTGAGGGAGGAGGGCTACGACGTAGGCGGGGAGCTGCCTGCCTCTGGCGAGGAGCTTATTAAACTCATACTGACTAGGAAGGCTTTAAGCGAGTTCAGGTGGACGCCTGTCGAGGAGATCGTGTCTAGGGGCGGCGCGCTGGGCTTCGTCAGTAAGGACGAGTACCTCAGGTGGTTTTCTGAGTTGCCGGGGCGTGTAAGGGATGAGATGGTTAGGGAGTGGGGCGACCCGAGGGAGGTTCTGGAGGGCAGGGCGCCTAAGGAGCTAACCGGCATGGTGTGGGGAGGCAGGTTCGTCGTCCCGGGACTCAGGTTCGGTAACGTTGTGGTGCTTCCGCAGCCGAAGCGCGGGTGCGCCGGCCCTAGGTGTGATGGGAGGGTGTGTAAGATACTGCATAATCCTAAGATCCCGCCCCCGCACCAGTGGCTGGCGGTGTACCGCTGGTTAACGAGGGTGTTTAGGGCCGACGTAATAATACATTTCGGGACCCACGGCTACCTGGAGTTCCTGCCCGGTAAGGGTGTCGGCCTCTCGTGGATGTGCTGGCCGGAGATAAGCGTGGATGACGTCCCCCACCTGTACGTCTACGTTGTTGCCAACCCTATGGAGGGCTCCATGGCTAAGAGGAGGGGCTATGCAGTCATCGTTGATCACCTCTACCCGCCTCTCGAGCAGTGCAGGGTTTTCGAGGATCTTGAGGCGTTGCTTAAGCAGCTCCTCCGCGCTAGGGAGGTCGGTGATAGGGCTAGGGCCGAGGTTCTTGAGAGGGACGTTGTGAGGAGGGCTAGGGAGGCTGGAATACCGCTTGAGGGCTGTGACGACCCGGTCGAGAGGATTAAGTCTTACGTTGAGATGGTCGGGAACACCGCGGTTAACGCGGGTCTCCACATCCTCGGAGCCCCTCCCGAGGACCCGAAGCTTCTGGCGGAGTACGTCGTGTCGACGCTGACGGCGCGTGTTGGCGGCAGGCCCTCAATAACCGAGGTTCTCGAGAGCATTGTCGGCGGCGTCGACGCTGTTGGGAGGGCCGGCATTAGGCGGGCCGCCGTTAGGCTTGTCGAGAGGTTGCTTAGGTCGGGAGGGGTTAGGGACGCGTGTGGGGAGGCGGTCAAGGCTTTGGAGGGTGAGGGGTTTGAGGTCAGGTTCTGCGGGGAGGTTGAGGAGAGGGCGCTTAGGTCTGTCTTGAGGGTGGCTGCCCGCGTCGCCGAGCTCATCATGGAGTGCAGGCGGGAGCTCCGGGCGCTTGCTTCGGGGGTTGCAGGCCGCTTCATAGAGCCCGGCGCTTCCGGGGCCTTAACGCGTGGCAGGTTCGAGATACTGCCTACGGGGAGGAACTTCTTCCTTGTCGACCCTAGGGCGCTGCCCACGAGGGCGGCGTGGGTTGTGGGTGTTGAGTCTGCGAGGAGGCTCCTCCAACACTACCGCAACAAGTACGGAAGGTATCCGGAGAGCGTTGGGGAGGTCCTATGGAGTATAGACGCGTTTAAGGCGGATGGCGAGCAACTAGCCCAGATACTCTACCTGCTGGGCGTCAGGCCTGTGTGGAGCGATGCTGGAACTGTCGTTGGGGTTGAGCCCATACCTATTGAGGAGTTAGGCAGGCCGAGGATTGACGTCGTGGTTAGGATCAGCGGCATAGTGCGTGACGTGCTACCCAACTACGTCGAGCTCATAGATAAGGCCGTAGCCCTAGTCCTCTCGCTTGACGAGCCCCCGGAAGTTAACTACGTTAGGAAGCACTTCCTAACACTTGTTAAGGAGTTAGGGGGAGGCGGGGCTGCCGAGGAGCTGGCGTCCTACAGGGTCTTCGGCCCGCCGCCCGGGGCTTACGGGGCGGGCGTTAACCTCGCCGTCGAGGCCTCCGCGTGGAGGGGTAGGGAGGACCTGGCTAAGGTGTGGATTCAGTGGGGCGGCTACGCCTACGGGGTTAGGGCCCGCGGCGTTAAGGCTGTGGAGCCTCTGGTGAGGAACTTGAGGTTCGTTGACGTGGTGACTAAGAATAGCGTGAGCGACGAGCACGACATCCTCGGGTGCTGCTGCTACTTCGGATACCATGGGGGGTTCGTCAACGCGGTTAGGGTTGTTAAGGGAGGGCCTGTGGAGGGCGTGGTCGTCGACACTAGGGACCCTGCCGAACCCGTTGTGAGGGATCTTGAGGTTGAGGTGGATAGGGTCGTGCTCTCCAAGCTCCTTAACCCGGCGTGGGTGAGTAGGATGAGGGAGCACGGGTATAGGGGGGCTAGCGAGCTTCAGAGGAAGGTGCTCCACCTCTACGGCTGGGGCGCCTCAGCAGGGGTGGTTAGGGACGAGTGGTTCGAGAGGATAGCTAGGAAGTACGTGCTGGATAGGGAGATGCGGGAGTGGTTCATGAAGCATAACGTGTGGGCGTTGGAGGAAATAACCCGCAGGCTCGTTGAGGCTGCTGAGAGGGGGGTCTGGAGAGCCAGGCCCGAGACCCTCGAGGGGCTTAAGCAGGTCTACAGCGAGATTGAGGGCGTTCTTGAGGATGAACTCACTGCGGGCGGTGAGGTTCAGGGAGGCTCGATCGACATCGTCGCCCCGGAGGACGTTGGCGAGTGGGGTGAGGCGCTTAAGGAGGTTGAGGAGGCCCTCAGGTCGTTAAGGTCTTTACCTGCGGGGCAGCATGGTTAATCGTTGGGTGCCTGCTTTGGGAAGCGTCCGGAGGTTCGTGACCTACCCCTTCACCGCAGTCGTCGGTTTAGACGACGCTAAGAAGGCGTTACTCGCCGTCGCCGTAAACCCGACTATAGGGGGCGTCCTCCTAAGGGGCGATAAGGGTACTGGGAAGACGACGCTTGTCCGGGCCCTAGCTAACGTGCTGCCTGAGATAGAGGTTGTTAAGGGCTGCCCCTTCAACTGCGACCCCCGGGACCCGACGGCAATGTGCGATAACTGCTACGCTAGGTGGGCTAGGGGGGAGCGGCTGGAGGCCGTGCGGGTTAGCATGAGGGTTGTTGACCTCCCGCTCAGCGTGACCCCAGACATGCTCGTCGGCACAATCGATATTGAGGCAGCGTTGAGGGAGGGCGTCAGGAGGCTTAGGCCGGGCCTCCTTGCTAGGGCGAATAGGAACATACTCTACATTGATGAGGTGAACCTACTAGACGACTACGTAGCCGACCTAATACTCGACGCTGCTGCCTACGGCTGGAACGTTATTGAGCGTGAGCACATATCCTTCAAGCACCCCGCTAGGTTCATACTGGTCGGCAGCATGAATCCTGAGGAGGGAGAGTTAAGGCCGCAGCTGCTCGACAGGTTCGGGCTAGTTGTCAACGTAACCGCGCCTCAAGACCCGGACTTAAGGGCTGAGATAGTGGTTAGGGTTGAGGAGTTCCATAGGGACCCCATAGCCTTCTACAGGAGGTGGGAGGCGAGCGAGAGGGGGCTTAGGGAGAGGATAGTTAAGGCCCGTGAGCTACTACCCCGCGTCCGCATAGACCCCGAGCTCCTTAAGGCGCTGGCGAAGATGCTTGTCGAGCTTAAGGTGAGGACCTGCAGGGCGGAGATAACCGTCGTCAAGACGGCTAAGGCGCTGGCAGCGCTGGACGGGAGGGTCAGGGTTTCTGAGGAGGATCTTAGGGAGGCGGCCAAGCTAGCGCTGCCGCACAGGCTCAAGCTACTGCCCCCAACCCACGCCCCGCCGCCGGGAAGCCCTTCGGGAAGGCGTGAGGGGGGCGGCGACCTAAGCAGGTTACGTGAGGCTCTCGAGAAGCACCTCAAGCACCAGCAAACCTCCGGCGGGGGTGGGGGGCGCGGCAGCGGCTCTGGGGGTGAGGTTAAGGCGCGCATGAGTAGCGCCCCCGTCGAGCTCGGGGGTTTCGGTGAGGCTGCTGGCGGGCCCCACGGCGCCGGGATTTACGGGAGGTCTAGGTACTCGTATAGGACCGTTGTTAACTTCCCGGACGGCATACCGGTGGGTTACGTTACGGGCTTAGCTGGCGGTGCGGGCGGTCTCAGGGACGTCGATATTGTCGGGACTGCCGTTAACATGGGTTTAGCCCGCGTTAGGGGGTTGGATGGCGTGCCCGCTCACGTGCTGAGGGACTTGATAGCTGTTAGGTTGAGGCGTAGGAGGGTTCCCGAGCTTATTGAGGTGGTGCTTGACGCCAGCGGCAGTATGAACGCCTCCATGCGGATATCGGTCGCTAAGCGCGTCGCCTTCGAGATAGCTAGGGCTTCATACACGAGGAGGTCTTGGCTGGCGTTGATAACGTTTAGAGGTGGTGGCGCTAGGGTTGAGGTCCCGCCGACGAGGAAGTACTCCGAGGTTGTCAGGGCTCTCTCCAGCCTCAGGTCCGGGGGCCGGACGCCCCTGCCCGCGGGCTTGGCTACGGCCGTCAGGGTGGCTCGAATGTTCAGATCCTCGCGGAGGGGCGGTGATGTAAAGCTCGTCCTCATATCCGACGGTAAGGCTAACAAGCCGTTATGGCGTGACGTTGTCAGCGACTTGGCGGCACTGTCGAACGTCATTAGGCGTGAGAGGATGGGCCTAACGATATATGACATGCGTGGCGGCGGTATAGAGCCGGCGCCCTCCTACCTGGACATGATAGCTTCGCTAAGCGGTGGCAAGGTCGTTAAGCCCGGCCGGCCCCAGCCGTGAGTTCCTTGAGGCTTACCTCAGCCTCGGGGCCCGAGCCCCTATCCTCCAGCGGGATCTTCTCACCGCCAACTATGACGTGGGTTGCCTTAAGCCCCCTCTGGAACCTCAGCCTAACCCTCCTGAAGCTCGGCTCGTATGAGTTGCTGACCACCCTCACGTCAGCCTCAACCGCCTCGCCTCTGAGTTTAAGCGTTAGAACCGCCTCGAACCTCCTCCCCCTCAGGTAGTCTAGGGTCTCGCCATCATCGTCGTAGAGTAGGGCCTCAACACGCCTTCTTAGGTAGGCATTCACTATCAGTGGGTTCCAGGGATCCTCGGCCCTCTGCTTAGGCGTTGTCGTAAGTACTGCCGAGTCCCCCCTGACGTATAGGGGTATGTCGTCGAGCCCCGCCTTACTGAGGACCCAGCCCTCACCAACCTCGGCACCGCTTCTGAATTCGGCCCAGCCGGTCCCCGGCGGCAGGTACGTCGCCCTAGCCCTGGCTCCCGGCTCCATGATTGGAGCTACGAGGAGGGAATCGCCAACCATGAACTCATCGTCTATTAAGTAGCTGACCCTATCGCCCGGGAACTCTAGGAAGAGGGGCCTCATTACGGGCAGGCCTGACCTAATCGACTTGAGGAACTCTACGTAGATGTGTGGGAGGAACTCGTACCTAAGCCTAATAGCTTCCCTGAATCTAGGCAGCCATTCGCTGCCGAAGGCCCAAGGCTCCTGCCTCACCGTGCCTTTGCTTGAGTGGTTCCTGTAGAGCGGGTAGAACGCCCCTGCCTGCAGCCACCTCAGCAGGAGTTCGGGAGTGGCGTCCGCCTCGAAACCTCCGACGTCAGCCCCGACGTAGTGAATCCCGCTTAGCCCCAGGTTCAGTAGCTCGGGTATCGATAGCCTTAAGTGCTCCCAGCATGATTGGTTGTCGCCCGTCCATACGGCCGCGTATGACTGAATCCCCGCCCACCCGGACCTGCTCAGTATGAAGGGCCTCGCCCCCGGCAACGCTTTCTTGAACGCCTTCACAGCCGCCATAGCCTCTAGGAGGCCGTAGAGGTTGTGTATCTCCTCATGCCGCACCTCACCCGCGCCTCCCGCCCGGTGCGTCGCCCTAACATCCTGCCTCCCGAGCCACGGGTACCCGTAGGTCGATATTCTGGCTGCGGCCTCCCTAAGCAGCCTGCCCGCCTCCCCCCAGCCCCCGCGTCCTACGGCGTCGCGCAGGCCCTCCCACACCCTCCTGACCTCGGGTATCATGTAGAACATTGCGGGCTCGTTCATGTCTAGCCAGAGGCCGGAGGCCCCGCGTTTAAGCAGGTTGTCAGCCATTAGCGAGGCCCACCACTCCCTAACATCCTCGCGTAGTAGGTCTGGGAACACGCACGTGCCCGGCCACACGCCGCCCTCGAATAGGCCGCCGTCAGCGCACCCCATGAAGTACCCTCCCTCAACGCCCTCCTCGTAGGGCCTGTAGCTGGCCTCGACCTTAACGCCTACGTCAACTATCGTCACTAGCCTAACCCTCAGCTCGGCGAGCTTGGCCGCAAGCCCCTCCGGGTCCGGGAACCTGTCCTTATCCCAGGTGAATACCTTGTAGGAGTCCATGTAGTCTATGTCGAGGTAGATGGCGTCGCACGGCACTCCGTACTTGTTGAGTGAATGCGCGACCTCCAGAACCTCCTCAGCGCTTGCGTAGCTGTACCTACTCTGGTGGTAGCCCAGCCCCCACTTGGGGGGTAGGGTCGGCGTCGGGAATGCCTTGGTTAGCGATGCTACTGCCTCCGCAGGCCCGCAGGCGCTCAGCACGTACGCCCTAAGCCCGGCGCCGCAGGTCTCGGCCACGATCTTAACGGCTCTCGGGTCATCCCTACCTAGGTCGAACTCGGCGTACCCCGCGTGATCCGCGAGTATCGCGGTGCATGCCCTGCCCGGCCAGCAGAGCAGCACGTAGGGCACGCTTAGGTAGGGCGGGTCCCCTAGGGGTAGGTGCATGGGTTG
Source organism: Desulfurococcales archaeon (assembly GCA_027061705.1). GTDB lineage: Archaea > Thermoproteota > Thermoprotei_A > Sulfolobales > NBVN01 > WAOL01. Next base: position 8,985 of record JAMOVB010000008.1, on the reverse strand, counting down.
GTCAACGTTCCAGAGCCTGAACCTCCTCCCCCATAGGTTTAGGTGGGCGTGCCTCTCCCCGAGCCCGTAGGCTAGCGGCTCCTCCGGGAGTTCGAATACTGCCTCCACGAGCCTCCCGCCTAGGCGGCGCCACGACACCCTGACCTCAAGCCCGGCTCCGAGGCCTAGGTGTGCGGGCCTGCCGGCCTCCCCCACGGCCACGGTTTTCGAGGGCTTCATGGAGGCGCCGGCTATCCTCAGCGGGGATAGCTTGGGGGGTTCTCCGAAGGTGATTTCGATCCATGACGCCGTTGCCCGCACCCGAATAATACATAGTTGCCGCGGGTGTTAGGCTTAAGGCTTGTGCCTTACTGTCCCGTCACGCCCCCACGCCGCTCCGCGCGTCTTTAAAAACCTACCCGATATAGAGGAGGTTCGTTGTTAGTGAATTAGTATTAATTGCCCATGCCATTATATAGTAAGGTGGTGATTCAAGCGTGTTTGGAGCGGGAGGAGATTCCGGCTCCGCGCCCGCCCCATCCGGTGAGGAGGACCTGTTCGCCCTCCTCGATAGGGTTAGGGGGAGCGGGTCTGAGGGGCTGATGAAGTTCGATATAGTGGTTAGCGCCGAGACTGTGGAGGAGGGTAAGGGGGCGCTCCGCTTCGTGGTCTACAGGGTTGACGGGGGTAGGCGTGAGGTCGTCCTCAGGTCCGCTGTGGTTGTGCCTCTAAGGCCTGGGAGGCCCTCAACGCTGCTCTTCCGGAGGGGGTTTAAGGTCGCTGCCGCTGTTGACGTGAGTCAGAAAGTGTTTAAGGAGTTTATGGGGATGTTCTTTAAGGAGTTGGTTAAGGAGAAGCTTGCCAAGCTCTTCATGATGGTTCAGGGGAGGCAGTCGAGCGGCTAGCCCTGCGCGAGCCACGGCTTGATCCTCTTTTTAAGCTCGTCAAGCTGCCTGCTAACCTTAACCCTCACCTCATCCCTTAGGCGTGCGGCCCTCGCCGCCAGCTCCTTAACGAGCCCGCCGTCACTGCTTAACGCCCTCAAGACCCTGCTTAGGGATCCCTCAACGCCTGGTTTGAAGTACGCGGGGGCGTCGCCCAGCACGGCCCTAATGGTTCTCGTCTCCGACACTATGAGGGGCTTCCCCAGGCTTACCGCCTCCCACGCCGCGGAGAGCATCGTGTACTCGCGGGTGGTCGCCGCTATCACCGCTAACGCGTTCTTGAGTAGGGCCGCGTAGCCCTCATCACTCAAGTAGCCCGTCAGTACGACCCTACCTTCCCTAACACCCTCGTCAACAGCTCTAGGCAGCCTGCCCCTAGGCTCCCCCGTGAGCGCCAGCTTGAGGCCGGGCCCCGCCCTAAGAAACTCCCTAACAACGTACTCGACGGGCTCATCCCCATGCCAGGAGCAGGGCATGGCCACGTAAGGGCTGCCGCCAAGCGCTTCGGGAACCCCGCCCCCAGCACGGAGCTTGGGTAGGGGGTCGTAAATAACTAAGGCCCTCCCACGCAGGCTGGGGTCGAGGAGCTCGGCGATAACCTCATTATGGATTAGTATCAGGTCAGCACCACGCAACATACCCCTAAACGGGGCGTTAAGCAGCCAACCCCTCCACGAATCGTAAACAAGGAACGCCGTATGAACATCCGCAACCAACCTAAAACCGAGGGAGCGCCTCAACCTAGAAACACACCAGAGGAGAGGCCCCTGAGGTAACTGAAGGAAGACCACGGAAGGCCTAACCCTCCGAAGGTAGGCCGAAGTACCCCTAAAAGCCCTCAAATACGGGGGCCTATCCCTAAATTCAACAACCTCAAGACCGAGAACCTCAGCCAACCCACGAGTCCTCCTACCAGCCCTCCACCAAGCCACGAAAACACCGCCGCCCAAACCAAGAACCCTAAGGAAGAATAGGAAACTAAACTTAATTTAACCCCAACACAATGGAAAACACGGCCGGGGTGCCCGAGCGGCCTAAGGGGCCGGCCTTGAGAGCCGGTGGGCTACGCGCCCACGCGGGTTCAAATCCCGCCCCCGGCGCCACACTCCTTAAATTCTTCACGTTCTTTATGCGAGTATTCTGCAACAGAAGCAGTAATTCACTTTCCACATTCTTAAAACTCAAAATAAAGACTTGAGGTTACCCTTTATCTACAATTTACCGCTTGCTAAAGTAAACCAGCAGAGCAGGTAGGACGAGATCCCCACGCAGCTGAAAACTATCGAAACCCAACTGAGAAATAGTAGAGGAAAACTGCGGAGGAAGTTCTACAAACTTAAGAACCTCAAGCCATAGCGTTCTTTCGAGGTGGCGTGGGTTAAGCGACCTGATAATCGCCATCGATATCAGCGAGGATGGAGCTAAGGTAATAGCGTTGGTTGGTGTTAGGGAGCATGTGCTGAAGAGTAGGATGTTCGGCCGCCTATGCGTAGGTTTAAGGCATTTCCGTAGGGTTTCCTCTAATAGGAAGGCCGCTTACTTGCGGTTCTTCGTTAGGAGGTACTCCAAACTTAGGGAAGTGCTTGACCTAGTCAGGATTGTTAGGTCGGTAGATGAGGTGGAAGGCATTCTACGTAGATACGGGCCAGCGCTAGTAATCATTGACGACAAGCTCAGCAGGCACGTGAGTTACGAACCCAGAGTACTGGAGAGCGCGCCGAAGCCGAAGTATATGAATAACCTAATCACCATAGCAGACAACCTAGCAAACCACTTCAGAATACTCCTAAAGGAAAAGCCCAGAAAATTCGGAGACGAGCTAAGGAGTTTCGAGAAGTGAGGATACCGCCGCGTCACGGCAGAAGCCCGCGGCTCATCCCTCCCTCACCGCGGGGGCCACTCCGCGGCGGTTCGTGTCGGAATTACCTCAGTCACTCCAGTAATTTATTATCATGAGAAGGTATAAAGCCTTCCTACCTCTTAAACCCCCGACCGCTTCACAATCCCTCCATACCCTTCCCCAGCCGCTGAGACGTAGACGCACTTCTTACCCTAAGGAAATGCGTAAGCCTATGGCTCCTTAACCGTACCTCATGAGCTAAGCATCTCAAGGATCTACACCTCAGGATGAAGCCAAGTTCCCTATGCGCTTCCTGAGAGTCTCGGATTACCTACTCTAATATAAGGATCTTCACGAGCAAGGACGCTGCGCTTGAGTTCGCTGCTCAGCTGAGACCTTCAGCGATGCTAGTGGATGACAAGCTAGTAAGCATGGCTAAGAGGGTAGACGTGCCGATAATTGCTGCGGAGAGAATTAGGCACAAACACCACAGAAGGCTGATGCTACTTACCGACAACCTGGCAAATTACTTCAGAGTAGTACTTCAGGAGAGGCCCAAGAGGTTTGAAGAAGAGCCAAGGAGGTCTGAGAGGTGATGGGTTCCCGCCAGGTCACGGGAACCCTCCACGGATCATCTCCCCTCACCGCGGAGTCCACATCCCCGGCGGCAATTCATCGCAGCTCTTCTTTTGTTATGCCTTCAGTTACTCAGTAATAAGCTTGGGATTCTCTATATGCAAATGGTTTAAGAAGATAGAGTAACTACTTGGCCATGAGGGGCTGGTGCCAGTGTTTTTAGGTCTAGTAGGCAATACTTCGTTGGTGTGTTGATGAGTAGCAGGGTTGTAATTAGTGACTTAGGCCCTTTCAAACGTGCTGAGATACGTTTGAAGCCTCTTACCCTACTTATTGGTAAGAATAGCGTGGGTAAGTCATTCCTCGCTTACCTCCTATGGTCCCTCACAGCTGCCGAGCCAGACATAGGTGTATTGTTAGATGAAGTTGTGAAGAGGGGTTCTGATGACCTAGTGAATAGTGTTTTAGGAAAGGTTAATAAGGGAGAGAGCCCCAGCAACGAGCTAGTATCTCTGCTTAAGCTATATATTGAATCATTGCCTCTAGCGATTGAGGCTTCATTGAGAACGTTACTTCCTAGGGTATTCATGTCCGAGTTAAAGGACTTAATCAGAGTTAATGCTAACGCCGGTAGGGTAGAGGTTCATGGTTCACATGCTCACCTAATCATCAATTTTAAAGGTAATGATATCAGCGTTGAGGGCCCAGGTAATTACATGCAGTACCTTCAGAACATTAAGGTAGATGTTCTGAAGGGTAATGTGCTCAACATTAAGCACGGCTCCGAAGAGATCTTTAGAGGCAGGATCACTAGTTCATATGACGTATATTACGATGTCGTGCTGAAAGCTTTAGCTCACTATGTAGTCAACTCCTTTAAGCCTCTCTTCAGCACTGAGGAGTTTGCCGCGTTACTAGTTGACAGTAGGGCGGGGATCTCCCGAACCCTACTCAAGCCTTACGTAAGCCCTAGGGTTGTTAAGGGCATTTCATATCCTGATGAACAGTTCATGAGGCTGTATTATAGGCTGTGTGAGATGCTTCATGACGGCAGGGTTAATCTAGAATTCACTAAGGAGTTTCTTAATGAGCTGGGATGTGATTTAAGGGTGGATGTTGAAAGCGGTGTTTACGTAATTCGTGTTAAGTCGTGGAGCGGCAAGGAGCTCTCTCTACCTCAAGCACCCTCAGGTGTTAGGGAGAGTGTGGCGCTAGCATTATCGTTGAGTAGTAGGGACGCTCCATACATAGTCATTATTGAGGAGCCTGAAGCGCATTTACATCCTAGAGCTCAGGTAGTTCTCGCTAGGTTGGTTGCTAGATCGATAAACGCGCTGGGTAAGTACGTAATCATGACAACGCATAGCGATTACTTAGTGTATAGCATTAACAATCTAATATCACTCTCAAAGAGGCGTGAGAGGGCTGGGGAGTTAGGGCTGAGTGATGAGGAGTTACTCGATCCAAACAAAGTGGTTGCTTACCTCATAAGGGTTAGTGAAGAAGCTGCTGTTACTGAGCCTCTAAGGATAACCGATGAGGGCATAGATGAGGGTGAATTCGTCAAAGTGGCTGAGGAGCTCGTAGAGGTAAGAGCGGGGATATAGGGAATGCTTAATTGCGTAAGGATCTCGCTCGACGCGTTAAGGAGCCTAGCCAACATCACGCGCGCTGACTACCTACTAGTATGTAGCGAGGGATACGTGATAGTGGTTGAGGATGTGCGAAGAGTTAAGAAGAGGGATCTAGACCAAGTTAAGAACACCATACGTCAACTCATGCATAACAGGGAAGTAATTAACGAGGTAGAGCGGCTCTCCAAAACAAGCCTTGAGAATATTAAGGCTGTAGTAGGCTTCATCCACTTCAGTAGGGCTATAGGTACTCAAGAATACAAGCTAATACTCAAACTACAGCAGGAGATAAAGAACACCTACAGAAACGCCAGCGTTAACATAGCTAACTGCAATGACCAATTAAGGATCAAGATAAACCGCATAATCAAGTAAAAACACAACCCAGCAGGAAAGCTAAAGCTATTGCGTCAGTTCATAAGGATATTTCTTGGAATTCTCCCTTCATCAAATAACCGCAACTACTCGAAGAATTAACCCCTCATAACATAGCACACTCTAATCGCAACATAGCATCAGAGACCTCATCCAGTAACCAGCGGAATATCTTGGCCTCGGTATAAAGATACGCAGTATAACGGCACATGCAGATACGCGCTAATTTAATAAGAGCCACCGGATCCTGAACCAAGGTCGAGGAATGAACCTCCAGTAACACTACCGCTAGTTCCACATCAGCTTAGGGAAGATCATTGAGGGCGCGCACCTCTACCCATGCCTGGGCAACCACATTCTTGACAAGACCCACGAGCTCCGCAAACTCCCTGCGGCTCAGGCCCTCCCCGTCAAGCCTCCGTGTGAGCTCCCCGATGCGGTAGAGCCTGCTTAGGTGGTGCTGAAGCTCTCGAAGGTCCTCGGAGCCCGGCTCGGATGCAGTGCTCGGGGGTGGCCGCCTCCGTTAGGTCGTGTGGTGCGGTATGTAAAATCCCTTACGCGGTAAGTGTGGGGGTGGTTGGTTGTGTGAGGGTTTCTTCAAGGATAGCGTGTCTGTAGGAAAACCCTGCCGGGGGTGTTCACTGCCTGTTAACGTGGGGTGGGAAAGCAAGTATTTATAGCTGTTCTCAGAAGAGTAGGGAGAGAGGCTCTGTTGAGAGGTTCGATCATGACGACGCAGCTAGCGGCTGGCCTCGCCGAGCAGGCGGAGTTTTGGGGGAGGGCGGGCCAGCACATTATCAGTAAGGCTAAGTCGGTGTTAGCCGGGCTCATACTCCCCCGCAGGATAGGTAGGTTTGAGGTGGAGCGCTACTATAGGAAGGCGCACCGCACCCGGGCGTGGCGTCGCTTGAGTAGGGAGGCACGCGCCCTGCTCCAAGCGGCTCGGAGGGTGGTTAGGGCTGAGGTTAGGTCGCCGGCCCTCAGATCCGTCCTCACGGAGATATTCCTGAGTATCGAGCTCCACACGCTGAGGGCTAGGGCTATGCTCCACGCGCTCATCAAGCTCCTCGCCCGGGGCGCGGAGGTTATTTCCGAGCGTCTGAACCCCTCAACACTCCTCGTGATTGGGTTGAATAGCGCTTCATGGGTGCTGAGCGCCCACGCCTGCGTAGCCCGGCCATGACGTCAAGGCGGAGATGGGGTTATGGGGGTAGCGGCGCCCAGCTTCCTGAGGGCGTTGAGGGCCCTATGCTCGGCCGTGCCGGAGGGGAGGCCCTGCGTCACCGTCGTCATACCTGCCTACAGACTGGAGGGCGTCATACGCTCGACCGTTGAGGGCGTCAGCAGGGTGCTGGGCGGGCACGGCGTGCCCCACGAGCTCATAATAGTTGATGACGGGAGCGGGGACGGGACTGCTGAGGACGCTGTTAGGGCGTGCCCGAGCGGCCTGTGCGTGAGGATGTCCGTGCTGAGCTACTGCAGGAATAGGGGCAAGGGCTTCGCCCTAAGCGTCGGGGCGCTGCACGCCACAGCGCCGTACACAGCCTTCATAGACGGTGACGGGGACATATGCCCACAGCAGCTCCTCCTAATACTACCTCCCCTAATCAGGTGGGACGCCGTAATCACGAGCAAGTACCACCCCCAAGCAAGGCTCGACGCGTCCCCGCTGAGGAAGGTGCTGGGAAATGCTTTCAGGCTACTAACCACGCTCCTAACAGGGGTCGGGATCAGGGACACTCAAACCGGCTGCAAGGCATTTAAAACTAAGCTACTTAAGGAGGCCGTCAGGCGGGTCTACGTGAAGCGGTACGCCATGGACGTCGAGCTACTCATAATCCTAAAGCACCTAGGCGCCAAGATCCTGGAGGTCCCGGCCGTGAGCGAGATCCGCCTACGCACCCCATTCAAACTAACTAACATAGCGCGCATGCTCCTAGACCTCCTAACCATAACCTACAGACACACTGTGATTACGCTTAATAGTAAAACTCTTTCCTTAGTTGAGAAATAATGAAAGATAAAAACAATGTTCTAATTATCATACCCACATGTAATTCCTCAAATACAATAGCTTATACCTTAAAGAGTATAGCTCTACAGAAAATTTCAAACTTAAGAATAATAGTTATAGATTGCTATAGTAAAGACAACACTCTTACTATCATTAATGATATTTCTAGTAAATATAAAATGGACATAGACATATTCCAAAGTTATGCTAAGCCTTTAATTGCCAGAATTTATGGTATGCTAAAGTCATATATGCTTGACTGGAATATTATGCTTTTCCTAGATTCTGATCAATTATTCTCAAATAATAGGGTATTAAGATATGTAATAACATTAGTTAACAAAGGTTATAGCATGATAGTATTAGAAGAGAAATCGCTCTTCTTAAAGAAAAATCTATCATCCTATCTGATTAATAGATATAGGTTTGATTTGCACAGAATTGATCTTAAAAAAAGTTTATCTAGGTTCGTATATCCACGTGTGTTCACACGAAAAATTATTGAACCATTTATTAAATACATTATCTCCCATAGGCAGTTACTCAGATTATTTTATAATATTTATATGCTTGACGATAAAATATTTTTACATTTTGTATATACACTTAACAATCATCAAGGGGACACTAGTAGTAATATCCATATAGCTATGGTTAGAAATGCCATATATCATATAGAGCCGAATGGTATCTCTGAACTTTTCAAAAAATATTTAAACTACGGAAAAAATGTTAAAGAAAATTTAATATTATTTTATAGAATGAATTTATATAAAGAAAAAATAATAAAAGATACATTAAATGTAGATACTACATTCTTATTCTCTAAGGATTTTGCAAAGATTCTAATCAATCCAATCTTTATAACAAAAGCACTCGCTTACAATATCGGTAGCAAGTTGGGATAATAATCATGAACTTAAGCGTGTTGCTAGTATGCAATACAATATATCCTTTCTTTGAAGGAGGATATGAGAGACGCTATTTTGAGATAGCACGTCGCCTTGCAAAACGAGGCATAAATGTTGAATTACTGACAGCAAGCCCTCGAAACTATACATTAGGAAAAATGAAGATATCTACTGTTAAATATTTCAACACGTTCTTTGAAGGATCAGTTAGGAGCCTCAAGAAGGAGATGATTTTTAATTTTTATCTATTTAGAAACCTACTTGCTAAATTAAGAAGTCACTATGATATTATAGAAGTAAACCAGACGCCGCCTATTCACATAGTTCCCTCCTCCTTATTTTCTCTATTTAAAAACAAGCCATTAGTTTGCACGGTACATGAGGAACTTTCAAGATACATTCCCCTATATGTTAAGTTAAAATATAACAAGCAACTAAGATTTCTATCATCTTTGTACAAAGGAACGTATTTAGTACTAATGAAATCTTTATGTAATTATTACATAACTGTTTCTAAATCTATTAAAAGAGCCATGATAGATAATATAGGGATAGACGAAGAAAAAATATATGTAGTACCTAATGGTATTGATATTGAATATATAGATAAATGTATTAACTTATGCCCATGTAATCTTTATAAGGATAAAGATCAAGATCTAGTAATTACTTTTATTGGTAGATTAGTTACTGAAAAAAGACCGAATTGGTT
>JAMOVB010000007.1 GCA_027061705.1 Desulfurococcales archaeon | reverse complement strand
GCACTACAGCCCGAGTTAGGGGAGAGTTATCCGTGAGTGAGTTACGGACCCTATTAAATACTAAAGGTATTAGGGAGCTTGAGATTAAGGCCGGGGATCATGTCTCCACTACCAAATATTGTCTTAGGCGTGGTAGGAGGGATTTAACTGGGTTATTCCCTGACGACATTAAGGGTAATGTTGCAGAGCTCCTTATTAACGTTCGGGGAGGTCCTTCACTATCGCTCATAATGTTCGAGAAAGACGCCGTTAGACTGGAAAGGTTCTTGAAAGGCCGCCGTAGCGGGTAGGCGGGTAGTATGCTAAAACACAGAGCGATTTTCACTTCATCGCCACGAACAGTGTTGACCTAGTTGCCTTTAGCCCGGGCTCGCCATGCTGCACTATCTTAGTCGTCGGCGCAAACTCCCCTAGATAATGCCCGATCATCTCCGGCGTTATCCTAACAGGTATAAATTCCTTCCCGTTGTAGACCTCAATCGTTAAACCTACCATGACGGGCAGTATTATCATGTCCCTTACGTGAGTTCTTATTTTAACCTTCTTGCCCTTCTTAAGCAGCTCACGCGCCTCCATAACCTTCTCGAGAAGCTTCAGCCTAGGAGACTCCTCAATACCCATTTCCCGTCTGCGCTCCTGAACCTCCGACGATGACTCCCTAAGTAATGACCTCCTTGCCCTTGACGGGAGGAGCTCAAGTAGCTGGTCCATCGGCATATTCAGCAGTTCCTCAAGCGTCCTGCCTCTATACCTGAATTTACGCCACTCCGGCGGTATCTCCATGTCAACCGACACTCCTTAGACACCGAAAACTCCTAGGATCTAAGCGTTTTTTAGCGTTTCCCTAGGCTAAATCGCTATTTAATTGCGCTAGTATGGCGTGTAGCGCCTCAACAGTTCTAACGCTTAACGTTCCCTGCTTAGGAATGAAGTTCAGCCTATGCACGTCGCCCGCAACTCTCCGCATTACCGACGCGCCAACGATCTCGTCAAAGTCTGCCTTCGGATTACCTAACAGTATGACTATACGGCCACGCCTCCTCGCACTAGCTAGTACCTCGCTCTTGATGGTTGGGTCGTTGTAATCGAACCCGTCCTTACTTGCCAGGATTACGCAACCTTTAAAGGCGTTTATGATGTCGACCACGTCACTACCCGCTCTGTAGGTCTTGAAGCCAACGTACTCTTCAATACGGTCGGGACTCTCAACCCTGCAGTTAAGAGGTTTAGCCCTGACGACACGAACCAAAACCCTCTCACCGGGTTTAACGTCTCTGTCCGAGGTGGTGTAGCACAGCCTCTTAACACCTATGAAGACCTTGGCCTTCCTACCCCATGACGTGATGACTAACCCTTCCCTAAGGTCGCCTTGTGACGGGCCCTTACCTTGAGGGTTATGCGTAACTATGTTAAGCGGGTGTAGGACGCCTGCGTACCTTAGGTGGGGTGTTATGGGTATTAGCTTCTTCCGTAGGTAGGGGGGCACTAATAAGTAATTAAGCAGAATTAGGAAGAGCTCAGCATCGCCTTCCTCCGAAAACTCGTCGTCATACACCACGACATCATCAACTCTGTAGATTGCGAGCGCCCGCGCGAACTCACCGACGACTTCCGTCTTTTCGCGAAGACCTGGGAGCACGGAAAGGTTGGATGCCGGGATTACGACGGCCACCCTCACACTGCGCTTAGGGGGTGGCCAGATAAAGGGCATAGCAGATAATTACCTCCGAGATTAAAGGGGTTGCCGAACTACCTTCTCTTCTTACCCTTACGCCCCTTCTGCTTACCCTTCTCCTGCTCCTTCTTCTTTTTCTCTTCCTTTATGCCACCAACACCCATGAATAGCGTGGTTCTCTGCCTACCACCCATTCAGACCACCGCAACTCCATAACCGCCCACCTTAATAAGTTTGGTAACGCCTTGCTGTCGGGAATGATGTCTTTGCCGAGTGCTGAGCCTTTCCGTGATGATGGACAGAGCTCCTGACCCGCTAGGCGGAAGCTTATTAAGGCTAAGGATTTAAAGCCAGATAGCAGAGACTTCGAGGTAGTGGTGTAGGGCCATGGCAAGACGGAAGCACTCAGCGCCGCGTAGAGGCAGCTTAGGAGTTAGACCTAGGAAGAGGGCCTCCAGGTTCGTCCCTAGAGTTAAGTCTTGGCCTGAAGTGAGCCTAGACTCGCCAAGACCCCTAGCATTTCTCGGATATAAGGTTGGGATGACCCACGTAATGATGATTAACGATAGGCCGGGAACGCCTACCTACGGACAGGAGATCTTCATGCCCGTCACAATCGTAGAGACGCCGCCAATGATTCCGATTGCCGCCAGATTCTATAAGGCATCCACACTAGGCCTAAAGACGCTGACTGAGGTCTGGTCAACACCCCCTGATGACCTTCAGCTTTGGAGAAGGGTCAAGGCCCTCTCTATTGACGAGGATAAGATTAACAAGGCTAGGAGAAAGCTGGAGCGCAGCATTGACAGCGTTGCTAGAGTGTCTCTAATACTTGCCTCGCAACCGCGGCTAACCGGAGGATTAAGTAAGAAGGTTCCAGACCTGATCGAAGTTAAGCTGGGAGGCGGTAGCGTTAAGGATCAGATAGACTATGCATTAGGTATCCTCGGGAAGCCGTTGCGCATTAGCGACGTATTTAGCGAGGGCCAGTTCATCGACGTTATAGGGGTAACCAAGGGTAAGGGCTTCCAAGGAGTTGTTAAGAGGTTCGGGGTTAAGGAGCTACCCAAATGGAATAAGCAGAGGAAGGGGTCTAGAAGGATAGGCGCTAGGAGCCCGGGCATAGGCACAATAAGCCCAACACCTCAGGCTGGGCAGATGGGGATGCATAGAAGGACTGAGCATAATAAGAGGCTACTGGCTATAAGGGTGGTTAGCGATAAGGACCCGTCGAAGGATTCTGCCGAGATTGAGAAGATTCTCAAGGAATTCACTCCTGTAAGCGCGTTTCCACATTACGGACTGCTACGCACGGACTACGTGGTTGTAGCTGGGAGCCTGCAGGGGACGCCGAAGAGGCCCTTAGTGCTTAGATGGCCTGTACGCCCACCGCGCTGGGTGCCTACCGAGGCTCCTAAGCTAACCTACGTAAGCCTTGAGAGTAAGATCTGAGGGGGGTGAGCGAGGGTGCCTTACAGAATTATTTGCCTCGGGCTCGAGGAGCGTAAGAATACGAGCGTGCCCATACTGGGGCTCGACGGGAAGCCAATAGGCTCGGTTGACTTACCCCCTGTCTTCTCACTACCTGTAAGAAAGGATCTAATCAGGAGAGCGTTCCACTCAGCCCACACAGCAAGGCTACAGCCGAAGGGGAGGGATCCGCTAGCAGGAATGCGCAGATGCGGCGAGTCGTGGGGCATACACCACAGCGTCGCTAGGGTTCCAAGGCTTGACAACGGCCGGGCAGTCATAGCCCCTATGACTAGGGGTGGCAGGCTCGCCCACCCGCCACGTGTTGAGAAGGTTCTACATGAGCTGATTAACAAGAAGGAGAGGATTAGGGCGATTGCATCAGCGCTTGCAGCTACTTCAAGGCCTGAACTCGTGAGGTTAAGGGGACATAAATTCAGCGTTAATGCGCTACCCATAGTCGTTGTTAAGGACTTAGAGGATGTCGCGACAGCGCATGACGCTAGGGAAGTGCTGAAGAACATAGGTGTGTGGGAGGATGTAGTCAGGGCGCAGAGAGGGAAGAGAGTCAGAAGCGGGAAAGGTAAGATGAGGGGAAGGAGGTATAAAGTACCTAAGTCCGTACTGATAGTCGTCTCCCGCGGCGATGCGCCGGCCGTGAACGCCTTCAGGAACTTCCCAGGCGTCGACGTAGTTGCAGTAAATATGCTGAGCGTACTTCACCTAGCACCTGGCGGCGTGCCCGGCAGACTTACCGTCTTTACTGAGCCGGCGTTAAGTTACATAGGCAGTAGGTTCGAGGTGATTAGAGGATGAGGGATTACTCAAGCATAATTAAGCGAATAGTCGCGACGGAGAAAGCGTTAAATCAGATAGAGACTATGAACACCCTAACATTCATAGTTGACCTTAGAGCGACTAAGCATGATATAAA
>JAMOVB010000006.1 GCA_027061705.1 Desulfurococcales archaeon | reverse complement strand
AGGAGGAAGCCTCGGAGGAGGCCGAGGAAACCGCCCCGCAGGAGTAAGGCACGCAACACCAACCAAAGCAGGCGCCCAACCCGCGGCGCCGCGCGGGGCTACAACACCACCATAGAGAAGACACCCCCAATAGAAACTTACGCCACAGTAAAACAACCTACGTAATCCCCCATACAAGTAAAGAAAACTTCGTTACATATAAGAGCATTATTATCATCGGTGAAGTAAAATGAAGGTAGACGGAAAGAAGGCATACACCCTCTACAAGATCATGAGATACGCGAAATACGCGATACCCATAGCCGTAGCCGTAATAGCGCTATCAGCAAGCGTCCAGCCAACCAGCGGCGACCCCAAGGACGACCCGTTCACGTTCTAAGGTTGTTTTTCCAAGACTACTTCAGAATTCTTTTCTTAGCAGCCTCAACTACTACCTTATCATACGGCAATGTAGCCTATCTCCCTTAGCCAACGGTCTATGTCGGCCGGGTTCTCAGCCCATGACTTGCTTATCGGGTCGTAGTTTCTGAAGGGTAGTGTGTACGTTGCTACCCTATTCTCGATTGAGAATGTGAACATATCGTCTATTTCAGCGTCGCCTAGCTCCCTTATTAGCTGTAGGGTTGTCGCTAGGTTCTTTATCTTAATGAATAGAGGGAGAAATACCATTAGCTTCTGGTCGTCTATAAACATTGTTGTCAGGTACGGGTAGAGTACTATGTGGTTGAGGAAGTCTGTGAAGTTCTTATTGTTGTCGAACTGTAGGAGTAGCGCGGTGCATATGGGTGATTCTAGGATGGATCTGAATGCGAAGCCCGTTATGACGTCGTACTTCAGTAGGTGGAGTAGGTGGGTCCTTACCCTCCTGTATGGGAACCTCATCCTAAGCTTCTCCTTAAGCTTTCTGGACATCTCCTTGTAGTTTAGGTGTGGGTTCGCTTCGAGTAGGGCTAGTAGGAATAGGTCGAAGAGGTCTTTCGGCTTATCCCTCTTCTTCAGCCTCACGGCGTTCCTAACGGGCTTCAGTTCGAATGCCTTCTTAAGCGCTCTCGGCGCGTCGTACACCTCCCTCCTGTCCCTGTCTACGTAGTTGCTGATCTTTACGAACGCGTCGATCTTGTATGGGAATGCGTGCGACCATATTAGGTGGTCTCTGAGGTCGCTCAGTATGAACTCAGGCCCTAGGGTTAGGGGGTACTTGTAGGATAGTAGGGCGCCCCTCCACGTTAGGGTAACGCTCGCCAGCCAGTGCTTCTTAGGTATGTCCTTAGCGCTGCTGTCTATCAACGCTATTAGGGTTCCGAGCCCGACCATCGCTAGGTTGAATCTTATCTGCATTATGGCGTTCTTCCTGATTAGCTTGACGTACCTTGCGACCATCGTTGGGTGGAGGCCTGTCTTATCGACTATCCTGACCTCCTTAATAGGGGGTTTCTCCTCGACTATGGCGTCGAGGACTGTTGGTAGGTGTGGGTAGACGGTGGGGGACTTCAGCATCGACCTGAACTTCATGGTCTTCAGCAGGAAGTCCTCCTCCTTCACTGCGTCCCCCAAGTTCTCGGGAATTACGAGTAAAAATATTTACATGCTTTTCCGATTTAGGCGTAATTATTGATTAGATTTCACCGCCTCACATCCCCTTTAAATACCTTACTGCCGAGCTATAGGTGGTGGCAGGTTTGCCCAAAGCCGAACCCTTCGTTAAGGGCATCGTCGTCCCGATGGTGACCCCCTTCAAGCCCGACCTAAGCATAGATTTCGACAGCGTTGAGTGGCTCGTCAACTACCTAATCGAAGGCGGTGTGGACGCCCTATTCCCCAACTCGACGACCGGGGAGTTCCCCCACCTAAGGAGGTCTGAGGCGGTGGATCTTGTTAGGAAGGTTGTTGAGGCGTGCGGCGGCCGCGTTAAGGTGCTGGCCGGCATAACCGGGAACTACACGGAGGAAATAGTTTCCTTGGGGCGTGAGTTCCTCGACATAGGTGTGGACGGCTTCATAATGGCTCCCCCATACTACTTCAAGCTGGACAGGCATGACCTGCTAACGCACTACGGCTACGTAGCCGTGAGGCTGGAGGCTCCGATAATCATATACAACATACCCTCAACCACAGGCATAAACATACCTGTGGACGTTATTAAGAGGCTGGCGCTAGAGCACAGCAATATAGTCGGGGCCAAGCTAACGGTCGACAGCCTAACCTACATGAGGAGGGTTATCGAGGACGTTAAGGAATTCAGAGAGGACTTCGCCGTCCTCCCCGGCACGACGGAGTACCTCCTCCCAGCCCTAATACTCGGCGGTGATGGGGGAGTGCTCGCCCTAGCTAACGTAGTGCCCAAGCTCCTTAAGGCGGTCTACGTGGCGTGGGTTGAGGGCAGGGTTGCGGACGCCGTGAACCTATACCGCGAGGCGGTAAGGCTGTCGAGAGTGTACTACATGGCCAAGTCAATCACCGCAGGCATAAAGCACGCACTACAGGCGATAGGGGCCCCCATAAAGCCGGTGGTGAGGCCCCCGCTAACCGAGGAACCCCCGGAAACCGTTGAGGAGATAAGGTCGCTGTTCAGGAACTACTCCCTAAGGAGGGGGAGTTAGGGCGGGCCGCGCCTGCCGCCCAGCCAATAGGTTTTACATACCCAACCACACGCACGCGCTGCCTGCCCCGGCACCTCACCTATAGTCCTCCAGGAAGATTACCGGGTACTCCCTCTCAAGCTCCGCCACAACCTTAAGCATCTCCCTCTCACGCTTTCTGAACACGGCCCTGCATCGGTGGACCTTAGCGGTAGCCAGCACGTAGCAGTCGGTCAGCGCCAGCCCGTACCTCATCTTCGCCCTGCCGGCCTCCAACGCCGTCTCAAGGTCCTCACCCCTAATCGTAGGTGATGAGAGCCTGTAGAGCCACTCAACAAGCCTGCACGCCCTCACGCCAGGCTCGCTAAGCCCTAACGCCCTATACACCCTCGCCGCGACGTAGTATGTCTCAGCTAGGATCGGGTGAGGTATTACAGCCTCGACCCTGCCCCGCAGCACGGCATTGAATACGGCCTCAGCCTGCTCGTGGTACTCGCCGGACTCATCCACGTACTCGATTATGACGCCAGTGTCTAGGACGGCCCTGGCCTTAGCCCTCCCCCTCAACCCCGACACCTAGGGCCTTCAGCAGCTCCCTAACCTTATCGCTGGAGGCCTTAGCCTCCCTCAGAATCGGGTCGGTTACCTCAGGCCCCGCCCTCATGAAGACCTCCTTAGGGGGCTCGGTAATCGGCTCAAGTATGACTCGCCTGCCCTCAACACGTACTCTGAGGACCGTGCCCGGAGTTAAGCCTAGCGCTTCCCTAACGCGCTTAGGTATGATTACCTGACCCTTACTTGAGACCACGGTCTTGAAGGACGGCATTACCCGCACGCCTCTCCGGTAAGGTAAGGATTCGGTCTTACTTAAATCTTACCTAGGATGACCTCCATAGGTAGTTTGAAGGCCCTATAAGCTTTGCTTCAGTAGCGACGGGTGCGTGGCTCCGGCCACGCTTAAGTAACGCTAAATCGTTTTGACTCCATACTGTAGCGGTGATTAACTAATGAACTTCAGAGGAGGCATTATGTTGAGGGCAGCCGCCCTAATAATATCGGCCGTGGTCCTACTAGCCGCGGCCTCAGCAGCTTCAGCAGCGGCCCCGCAGGCCATCAGAACGCATGCCGTAGCGCCTAAGCCGGACTACCAGTGGAACTCCTATATAGCGCCTCCAGCGACGGCGATATGCATTCACTTCCCGCCCTCAATGCCTCTGTGGAAGGCGGAGCTACTGATAAACTACGCCAAGGACCTAGGCGCCCAGTACATCAGGTTTGACGTTAGGTGGAACGTTGTCGAGCCCAAGAAAGGAGTGTTCAACATGACGGCCCTGGCGAGGTATAAGCACATAATAGAGTATATGGAGAGCCTAGGCATATACCCGATAGTCATAGTAGGCACAGGAATACCTGGGTGGGCCTCAGGCCTGCTCTCCAGCAACCTGATAGTGCATCAGGACGAGTTCCTCAAGTACGCTCAGGAGTACGCCGCTAAGGTGTCGAAGTACTTAGGGTATGAGGTGTTCTACTACCAGCTCGGCAACGAGCTCAACCACCTGAACCACGCCCTATTCTACCTGAACGGCCTTGCCGCCAAGTACATAGCGGCCCTAGGTAAGGGTGTGGGTGAGGGTAACCCCTACTACATAGGGATAGTTAATGTGTTCGCCGACATTATAGGCTGGACGAACACGCTGGAGTCGTG
>JAMOVB010000005.1 GCA_027061705.1 Desulfurococcales archaeon | reverse complement strand
AAGGCTAGGTGATCTCCGGCAGCCTTACTTGCTGAGTAGGGGCTACTAGGCCTGAATGGTGAGTCCTCCGTTGCGGGCTCCTTACCCCACATGTCGCCGTAGACTTCGTCAGACGATATATGTATTAACCTGCCCGCCCCAAACCTCCTGACAGCCTCGAGTATGTTGAAGACCCCGAACACATTAGTTTTAAGGAACGGTGCGGGCTCGTTAATGCTTCTATCTACGTGTGTCTCTGCAGCGAAGTTGACTATGACCTCGGGCTCAAAGTTCTTGAAGACCTTAGCTAGAGACTCCTCATCACATATATCACCCTTAATCAGCCTAACCCTAGAACCGTCCAACACGTCCTTAAGGTTCTCAACCCGGCCGGCATAGGTTAGCTTGTCGTACACCAGTATCTCGGCATCCTCGTACTTTCTGGCAACATACCTGACGTAATTACTCCCCATGAAACCCGCTCCTCCGGTTATCAGGTACCTGACCATCACGCCCCACCCCTAAGCCATAGTCTTGCCTGTTCCCCGACAATTAACTTACTGCCCGTAGGTATTGAGTCGCTAATCCTTACCGAAGCTCCGGCACCTACCAAGCTATCGACTATCCTAATCCCCCTACCCTCGAGTACGACGCCATCCATCACTACAGAGTTCTCAACCTCGACGCCGATTAGTTCCGCGTTATCGCCTACTGAGGTGTAGGGCCCTACGTAGGTACCCGGCCCCATCACGGCCCCTGCCCCGATATATGCGGGGCCCCGAACGATGCTCCCGTCAAGGATCCTCGCATCCTTACTGACGTAGACCCTACCTTCCACCTTAGCTCCAGACTCTACCTTCCCCAATACTACCTGCTTCGAGTACTTCACGTCCAGTAGGAGTCTGTTGACCTCAAGTATGTCCTCCGGGGTTCCGGTGTCCTTCCACCAACCCTCAACGAATGCGTAGCTCACCTTAAACCCGCTCTCCAGGAGCTTCTGAATAGCGTCCGTTATCTCTAACTCGCCCCTCCACGAGGGCCTGAGTCTTTCGATGACCTTGAATATGTAGGGCGGTCTGAAGAAGTATACACCAACTAAGGCGTAGTTGCTTGGCGGTTCCTTAGGCTTCTCAACAAGCCCTACAAGCCTTCCCCTCTCGTCGAATTTAGCCACGCCGAACCTCCTCGGATCCTCAACCTTTGTTAGGAGGACCATGGCGTCTGCATCACTGCTTAGGAATTCCTTGACGTACGATGATATGCCGTTAGTCAGTATGTTATCGCCTAAGTACATTACGAAGGGCTCATCCCTTACGTACTCCCTACACACGTATAGAGCGTGCGCGAGTCCGTAGGGGTAGCCCTGATACACGTAAGTTATGTTGATCTCCAGCCTTGAGCCGTCGCCGTAATACTCTATTACCCTTGTTGGGGCTAGCTCCCCTAGTACTATCGCTACGTCCTTAATCCCGGAATCTCTTAAGTCTAGGAGGCACCATTCGGATACGGGTCTCCCCGCCACCTTAATTAATTGCTTTGGACCCGAATGCGTTAGGGGCCTTAATCGGGTTCCGAAGCCCCCGTGAAGGAGTATGCCCTTCATAAGCGGCACCCTCTTTAACGCCCTTATAGTTGGGTTGGGTAAGGTAAAATCCTTAACGGGAATGCTTAAATATCGGTCGAGATTTCTATATTGGTGTATTGAATTGAATGAGGGCCCACCTCCAAACGTGCAGGACCTTAGAATGGGTCTTGTAAAGCTTAAGACAGGATCCATACTCTTAATCATAGCAACGGTGATAATGATAGTCGGCTCTGCAGGGTTGAGTCTCTCGGCACCACTACTTATAGGGTCCGCTCTAGGTATCGCACCTGCCGTAGCGCTGATTACGCTTACAGCCGCTGTTGTGGCGATTATCGGCATAGTACTGGGTTTAATAGGTATATACATCTACGTGGTTCCTGCTTACAGTAGGCTGAGGAGCTTTGATGAGGAGCGCTTCGGAACGGCCTCAACGTTAGTTAAGGTAGGGCTTCTGGGAGGGCTAATATCCTTCCTAATAGCGTTGGCTCTACTCCTAGCTGCCGTGGGTGCGGCGGTCAGCGGCGGCGCGGGCGCGGCGGTGGGCCTAGGCCTGCTGTCGATAGGCCTGTTCATACTGGCCGTAATTCTTTTAATTATAGGTAAGGCAGGGATAGCTGTAGGGTCGTTCAAGCTTAGTGGAGTGATTAATGAAACCCTATTCATTATTGCCGGCGTGTTCTTCGTAGTATCCCTGATACTCGATATTGTGGGTATTGCCTTCAAACCCGTAATTCTGGCGTCATCCGCTACCGAACTGGTTGCATGGATATTTACCTATGCTGCCTGTTGCTCGGCGTTAAGGAAGGTGATCTTAAAGTAGACCCACTGTTTTTAAACGTAGCATTGATTACTGCGGTACCTGCGATACCTCCGGTAGTGCTTGTGCCAATGCATCCTGTTTAGGGACTTTATTGAGAATAGCCTCGATATGCTTAACGAGCATGTGTTTAGCTTACCCTCATACTCTCTTAGCAGTTCCTCTCTCAAGTCTGGAGGTAAATCTCTGATCTTAATTCTGAACTTCGCCTTATTCACTGCCCTTCGGAACCGCAGGCTCAGTTTTATGTTGAGCATCATTAGTGATAAGTGAAAAATCATTCTAATAAATGCCGTAATCGCCGCCAGTATTACCTTTACGGCCCCTTCTCCTCCACGCACTCTCTTAGAGTGTATAGCGTCCTCCCTCCCTTCCTACTTTTGTAGGGTGTGACGATACCTTTGCTTAGCAACTTGTTTATCCTATCCCTCACCACAGTTCTTGACGCCCTGCCCCTCAGTCCCCTAACCCTTCTCGTTATTTCCGATATCGTTAGCGGCTCGCACGTCGATAGCGCTTTAACCACCGCCCTGCTTATCTCGTCAGGCGCTCTAAGCTCCCTCAGCGCTGCGAGAGCTGTTGCCGCTGCCTTAATAGATTTCACCGCTGGCAGTGAGAACGCCGCGACCAGCTCGGCCGCCACGAGGGCTTGAGGGTCGTTTATGGATTGCAGTATCCTCTCTATCCTTTCGAGCTTGGCAAGTACTTTACGCAGCAGGTTTTCAAGAGATTCTATTCTCTCTTCTGACTCTATCATGAATCTTCACACGTCAACCCCATTACTTACCGGCTTCCTCACCCTCACCTTCACTCTTGCTACGCTCTTCCCAAGCCCTAGCAAATTCCTTAAGATCCTTAAGACCCTTACCTCCCAGCCCTATCTTTGAGAGTATCGTGCCTATCGTTGGAACGGATTCAAGCCTCTTGCGGAAGTACTCCTTAGTCATCTCCTCAGCTACTTCCTTGGGGACACCTCTATCTACTAACGATCTGTAGAACTTGGATACGTCCTCACCTAGCTTACCCCCGTCTAACGCGTTCATGCTTAGCTCCATTAGGTCCTTAATCTCGCCCTTCACGTTCTTGATGAACTCCGTTATCACGTTGAATATTTCCCTCAGCTCCTTAACGTCTGAGTCCGAGACTTCACTTTCCCTCCCCTCACGACTCACGATACATCACCATGTATCACTGCCTAGTCTAATAATATCAGGTTTTATAATAAGAACTGGTCAATTCGTGGTCAGAGCGCTCGGCGTCGCTCCAACTACTGCTGAACCTCCTCGCTAATAACCATCTTCACAGGCACCGAATCCGCTATCCTCCTAAACATCTCTAAGTACTCCTCCTTGGTTATACCCATGCCCTCACCCGCGATAATTCTATACACACGCTCCCCACCATCCTTAAGCCTAATCACAATCACCGTACACCTAGCTAGAACCATCCTATCGGGTAGCGCTCTCCTCTCCATACGTATTTCCTCGATACTTTCGTACGGTATGAACTCCTTAACCTTCCTAACCTTACGAAGGAACTCCGCGATAGCCTCACGACCTCCCTTAGCAACCTTAACTATGTGTCTCATGTCGAGCAGAACGCCGCCTGGAAGCAGGGACCTTACACTCCCGTACAGTATGGGTGCCACACCCCTATCTGTGAAGACAAGGAGCACCGGCACGCTTTGGATGCGGGCAGGGAGAGCTCCCAAAGGGATACCTACGTCAGTACTGCCTCCTAAACCCATTTAAGCAAGCCCCAACTACCATATGGTGTCTAAGCCTCAAAACACTTACTTCGCTAAGGTAATGAATAGCCAGCAAACACCGCCAGATGCTTGTATGTCTACGACGAGTACTGCATTAACGGCAGAGTAAATACTCATTACATCGGCCCGCTGGAGGACGGCCCGCACCT
>JAMOVB010000004.1 GCA_027061705.1 Desulfurococcales archaeon | reverse complement strand
CTTACCCGAGCCTGTAGGCCCAACGACCAGCACGTGAGGTGAGAGTGAGGACTTAACATCCCAGAAGACCTTCTCCCCGCTCTCAGGATCCCTACCTAAATACACTCCGGTAGATCTCAAGCTACTGAGCAAATCCCCGCTCAGTACGAAGGGGTGAAGGAGTAGTGCCGTAAGCCCCACGAACGCTTTGCCGTAAGCCCTCCGCGCTAAGTAGCCAGTAACGCCATTAAGTCCCGTGCGTGGGCAGTGTCGAAAAAATAAACGCTTGAGCATAGCGCCCCCAATCCCGCCGACGTCCTCGACCCTTATCCCTAGCGATGATAGTGTGTTCTTCAATACGCGCGCCTGCCTTCTAACCCTAACCAATACTTCCTCAGGACTTGAACCGCAGGCCTCAGTCAATATAAGAGCTACCAGACCTAACGGGGGGAGCCCGTGCCGAACTATATGCTCCCTCACCTTAAGTAACTCCTCAAGCCTAGCCCTAACCTTAGATGCTGAAGGGCTACTCTCAAGGATTACCTTAAGCGTCGATATACGCTTCTCGAGGTCACGAAGGTACGTATCCTTATCGATCGGCACTACAAAAGTCCTGATCTCCATTGGGAAGCCCATGTTAAGCGTTCTTAAATAACCGCGGGCGAAGCTAAGAAGGTCTGCAGCACCCATTTCAAGAAGCGATGTTGAGAGCCCTTTAATAACTAAGATTTTCTTACCGCATACGCGGCCCCGCGCATTAAAAAGTATGACATCACCTACGATCCTGAAATAATTGTCACTACTCCTCCCATCCCTCCCTCGCAACCTCAGGAGCTTAGGTAGCCTTCCTAATACCTTAGCGACTGCCAGCAACTTTGCCAGCCTCCACGATATTAAACAGCCTTCCCGCTATCTTGCAACATTTATAAAATGTTCTCAATAGCAGATCCTCCCCGCTAATTGTAGCTACTGAGGACCTACCTGCTAAAGCGACTGAGTAGATTCTCACGCCTCTAAGGAATAGCTTCGCTAAGGGGGCGGAGAGCATAAACCTAAAGAGCGTCCCTCTCCATCCGAGGTTTGTAAGAGCTGAATCACCTGCCGCGGCGAATACGTAGGACGGCGAAGAAGCGTTGCAGGATATCCAAACATCAGCAACTCCGCCTTCCTTACCGTTAAGGATAATGTCCTCAAGAACGCATTTAATGCTATGCTCGCCCGGCACGTTAAGGAGCGGTTCCAAACACAGCAGGCCTCCATCGTTACGTTTAACTAGCTTAACGCTGAAAGAGCTACCATCCTCAATAACTACCTTAGGGTCGCACCTGATGATACTTTCACGAACCCACTCGAAGTGACCTCTTCGAACGGCTTCCTTAATCGCTGCCGGTTCCAGGCATTCGGTAATGCGTACGTTACCGACGCCTTCAAACACCTTCCCATCTCCACACAACACTCTTATGCTAGCACCCTCGACAGACTCTACTACGGTGGAGTTACCGTCTTTGAATACAGGCGGTTTAGATCCTCTGAAAGGACTCCTTAAAACATACTTACTCAATGGTATCGATGCCTTACCGACGGGGTAGGACTCCTTAGTAGCCCCTAACGCTACAGCTAGAACTAATGGCCTACCTACTCTTAAATGCCTCCCAGTAACCAAGACTTTAAATTCTCTTAAATCGCTCTCGAGCCGCCTACTGCTGAGCACCCTCGAAAGCCTTAGCGTACCTTCACTAGACATGTTAAGGATTACTTGAGGATCGCGGGGATCCGGCCACCTAGCGAGTACCTTAAGCAGGGCTCTGAAATTACTTTCCGCATCATCGACGAGATGGCCTTCCGGGGCATACGCGCATTCAAGAACCTCCAGCTTCTTTAACGTAGGCTCATTAGACACTATGCGCGCCTTTCGCATCAACGTGAATATAGGGGATTCAAGGATAACACATACATGCCCGCACCAACCAAGCCTTCTAGGTCTTAGGGTTAGCCTCAAGGCGTTTCCAGCAGCTATTGAAGCCACAACATCAACCGGCCCCTCGATCCTATATCTGCAGCCGTCAAGCCAAGGACGTAGCGACACTATAGCGTAGCCTTTAGAATCAACCCTATCCCTAACTACATCTATTGAAGGCCTCATGAACTCCGTGGCCGAGAGCATTGCTAAGCCGTCGCGTGTAATGCACCAGATAACGTCATCCTCTAATAGCACGCACTTAAGCGCGTTGAAGTTTGCTTTATCTCCGGTCTCCAGGTTAACCACTATGTAATTGCCGTTTACACCATACATTACTGAGGATCTGGATCCGCCAATATCGTAGGCTGGTAACTCATTAACAACTATGGATGTATTGCCTACAAGCATTCTCACACCCTCGCTACAGTTAATCAGTACCCCATCACCGGCGCATACTGCATCAACGGGTCTTTCATCGACTAGTGGCTCCAGCACGCCGTCCCTGTACACCGTTAGCAGGCTGTTTTCGGTGTCGAGGTAGTACTCAGCGTTACCGCAGCGAACTAGCGGCTTAAGCCCCTTAGGTATTGGGTGGATTGACTCGGTGTTGAGCGCGTAGGAGGAGTCCTTGCACTCTACGATGCATAGCTCCCTGCCACACTCGCTGTCAACGTATGTGCAGTGAGGTAGCTCAAATACGGATATAGTGCCCAGCAACTTATTAAGAACGTAGACCTTCCTAACACGTCCCTTCCTGTCATTAAGTAGTATTAGCGCATCTGTTGCTGATTGAACAACCTTAAATCCGCCGTTATGCCGGATTAACCTGCCTTCAAGCGGTGAGGTAAGCATTACCCTGTTTTTGGAGTTAAGATCGTTAAACAAAGCTATGACGAACTCACCAAACTGCACTAACGCTAAATTGGATGATCGCACCCTCATATTAATATCCTTAAATAGAAGGAGCACCGCTCCACTATCGGTTAATTCTATATTAAGATACCCTACGGGAGTCTTAAGAACACCCTCATCACCCGCCGTTACGAAATACTTGACTCTCACCTCACCGACCTGATCATGCTCGAGCACAACACACCTACTAAACACTTCCGGCCACTCCGAGCTTAGGCATAGATAAGCCCTCCTCCCGCTTCCCAGCAGGCGTATATTGGTAGTTTCCGGATTAGGGATGTCACTAAGCCCTAGTCCCTTCGCTACGACTTCCCACCTCAGCACCTTGACGAGCTTAGGGACCAACACTTAAACCCGCCTCCGCCTACACACTAGCGCCGCCAATGAGTGATAGCTCAAGCATAGCTACAGCGGGTAATAGGGTGTTCAGAGGATCGTCGAAAACTACGTAGGAGACGTATGTGGAGTAAAGAAGCGTTGAGAGCACAGCATACATGCTAGCAACTCCGGAGTTTAAGAGATGTGGACTGAAGCTACACGCGTACGTGAGTATGTAAGGTAATCCCACGCATAGCGCCACTATCGCTAAGTTACTGACAGCAGCAGTTCTGAATTGTCTCATCATTTCGGTAGCTAACTCACGCAGCTTCATAATGCTCTCCCTATTGAACACCCCATACCTGAGAATACGGGTTATTGCGAATATTACGTACTTGGTTAGCCAGAGCTTAGCCTTACCTACAGCTCTGCCTAAAGACCTGCCTCCAAGCCCTACGTCCTTCGAGAGCTCCTTAAGACTGGGGCTTCCCGCACGGCTGAAAACCTCCTTAACGAGACTTAGCGCGTTCGTCATGCCTAGTGGGGCGCTGGCTAGTGATAGGAGAGCGTTAGACAGCCCCACAGCCTCCTTAAGTCCAAGCATCAATTCACGAACCTGCTTTAGCGATATTGCGAGGAGACCCACGCAGAGCAACGTCCTTAACTTCCAGAGAACTTGAAGAAGCCCTCGAACCTGGTAAGGTATGCATGGATGATACTCTAGGGCTACAGGAGCTAGGAAGGCGAGCACGCACGCCGATAGTAGAGCTACCCTTAAGGGAAGGAGGCCCTTATCTAAGAACATGCGGAAGTGTGTTGGTGGCTTTGGAGTTACTATGAAGAACACGGGAAATGCCGCCAGCGTAAGGGCTAGTACACGGCCGATAATTGACTGACCAAGCAACGTAGCCATAGTCACAACTATCGGGGGCACATAGCCTAAAACAACCGCTAAGAGTATGGATACCAGTGTCCTTGCCTTCACGGCATTGAGGCTACTTACCCTAAGATCCTCAAGTACTTCATTTCCCTTTTCCCGGAGCCAGGTCCTCTTAATACCTAACGACGCTGCAAATACGTAGTCCTTTAGTAGCATACTAGCAAATCTCGATCTAATCCAGCGGCAGTAGGTACTCACTACGTTCGGAACAGTCATGAGCTTCCTTAACCTCCTAAAGATTGCTGACTCG
>JAMOVB010000003.1 GCA_027061705.1 Desulfurococcales archaeon | reverse complement strand
ACGCTAGCTTCTCTAGGTCAACGTCGTCAGCCAGCGGCACCTTCCTAGTATGCACCTTCAGTATCTCAAGCCTTGACTTCCTATCGGGAGGCGGGACGTAGATTATCCTGTCGAAACGCCCGGGCCTCAGTAGCGCGGGGTCTATTATGTCGGCGCGGTTAGTCGCGCCTATGACCACAACGTTCTTCAGCGTCTGTATCCCGTCCATCTCCGCTAGCAGCTGATTAACTATTCTGTCGGTCACGCCTGAGTCATGGCGGAATCCTCTAGCCGGCGCTATTGAGTCTATTTCGTCGAAGAACACTACGGCAGGCGCTACCTGCCTTGCCC
This sequence comes from Desulfurococcales archaeon, assembly GCA_027061705.1. Lineage (GTDB taxonomy): Archaea > Thermoproteota > Thermoprotei_A > Sulfolobales > NBVN01 > WAOL01. The sequence continues at coordinate 2,178 of JAMOVB010000003.1, read as the reverse complement.
TCCTGAATATTTCTCTTATTGCTTTTTCTGATTCTCCTACCCATTTGCTTAGTATTTCTGGTCCTTTTACGGCTATGAAGTTTGCTCCGGATTCGGTGGCGACGGCCTTAGCAAGCAACGTCTTACCACAGCCAGGAGGACCATAAAGCAGGATGCCCTTGGGCGGCCTTATGCCCATCTTCTCGAAGACCTCCGGGCTCTTCATAGGCCATTCGACAGCCTCCCTAAGCTGCTGCTTAACATCCTCTAAGCCACCTATGTCCTCCCACCTAACCTCCGGGACTTCGACGAACACTTCACGCATTAGTGTTGGGTGGACAAGCCTTAACGCGTCCATGAAGTCGGCCTTAGTTACGAGGAGCTTCTTGAGCTTCTCAGGCGGTATTGGTTTGTTGAGGTCCAGTTTCTCCTCCTTAAGGAACCTCCTCAATGCGGAGATCGCTGCCTCCTTGACCAGCGCCGCTAGGTCAGCTCCCGTAAACCCGTGGGTTATCTCAGCGATCTCGCTTAGGTTAACGTCCTCGGCCAGAGGGACGTTTCTAGTGTGTACCTTCAGTATTTCGAGCCTGGCGCGCTTGTCGGGCGGCGGTATCTCTATCTCCCTATCGAACCTTCCAGGCCTCCTCAGAGCTGGGTCGACAGCGTCTATCCTGTTAGTGGCGCCGATGACTATTATCCTCCCACGCTCCTTAAGACCGTCCATGAGTGTTAGTAGCTGGGCTACGACCCTCTTCTCAACTTCGCCCACGACCTCCTCGCGCTTGGGGGCTATGGCGTCGATCTCATCAATGAATATTATTGCCGGGGCGTTCTGCTCCGCCTCCTTAAATATCTCCCTAAGCCTCTGCTCAGACTCGCCGTAGAACTTACTCATTATCTCAGGACCGTTTATGGCTATGAAGTACGCGCCTATCTCATTAGCCAGCGCCTTAGCCAGTAGGGTCTTACCGCATCCTGGAGGGCCGTAGAGCAGGATGCCCTTAGGAGGCTCGATGCCGAGGTGCTTGAAGAGCTCTGGATGCCGCATGGGTAGCTCGACGATCTCCCTTATGCGCTCCTTAACCTCCTCAAGATCGCCTATATCCTCCCAAGTAACTCTAGGCACGCCCCTAGCTATCGCCTCCTCCTTAACGGGCTCCTTCTTAATCTCCAGCCTCGTCGTCTCATCAACGTATACTGCCTGCGAGGGCTGCGTAGCCACTACCACGAACTTCAGGGGCTCGCCGAAGAACGGGTACTGAACGAATATGACCTCACCCCTGCGTAGGGGCTTATACAGTAAGTTCTCCTTAACATACTCCACGAAAGTCTCGTCAAACATGAGCGGGACTGTGGGAGCAAGGACTACGCGGGTACCGCGCTCAACCTTAGCCTTCCTAACCTTAACCGTCTCGCCTACAGCAACACCCAGCGCCTCCCTAGTGTACCCATCTATTCTGATTATGTCCTTACCCTCGTCACTCATCGGGGCGGGCCACACCTTCAGAATGACTGAGCCCTTAGGCCCCTCAACCTCTATGAAGTCCCCTGTCTGCACTCCCAGCTTAGCCATGTTCTTCCTACTTAGCCTAGCCCTCTTCTCACCAACGTCCTTCTGATAGGCCGTCTCAACCCTCAGCTCGAGGTAGTTGTCCTCCACCAATTTTTGTCTCACCGTCCTAGCTTATACTGGGCATTGGGAGTTATAAGTTAAATTCACTTAGGGAGCGCTACGACGCGCTAAACCTTATCAAGGACGTCCAACCCCAGCAACCTCATGCCCGTGGCTAAGGTCTTAAGAACGCCGTAAGTTATCGCTAGCTTCAACGCCCTTAACCCCTCATCCCCCTCCTTAGCTATCGGCTCCGAGTCATACCACCTATTGAACACGTCGGCCACCTTCACAATGAATGTTGATAGGTCCTCAGGCCTTAGGTTCTCACACACTCTCCGCATGACGTTGGGGAACTTACCGACTAACCACGTCAGCTCCTTCCTAATGCCCTCACCACAACCGTCAAGCCTTATAGAGTCCCAAGGAACGCCGCCTCCTTTCTCAAGCACTGCCCTAGCTCTAGCGTAGGTGTATTGTATGTAGGGGCCTGACGCCTGCTTTAGGTCGGAAGCCTTCGTGGGGTCGAAGGTGAGGGTTTTGTTAGGCGATACTGAGAGCATCATGAACTTAAACGCCGATCTAGC
>JAMOVB010000002.1 GCA_027061705.1 Desulfurococcales archaeon | reverse complement strand
CGTCGCTGAAGTACGTCCTATCGATAACGGCCCGGTACCCCTCCCTGCTGAGGTACGCCATAAGCAACTGCCTCAACTCCCCACGCCCTAAGCCACGTATTACAGCATAATTCATAGCCCCTCCAACAAGGAAGTCATCCCAGAGGAATATCTTGCCGGACCTAACAGCCCTCCTAACACCCTCGGCTGTTGAGAACGGGTTTAGAAGCTGATTAAGACCTTCCTCACGCGACATCCCCTCATATATGGCGTTTATCAGTAGCTGGTAAGCAGTTATCGTCTTGTGGTAGTAGACGGATCTGTACATATGTAGTCTAGCTATGTAGAAGGACTCGGCAGCCTGCACGGCCTTCTCAGGTATTGTTAGGTACCCGTCCTCACCGACGCTTAAGGTCGCCACTATACGGTGGAGGTCTATTAGGCCGTACTTAACCCCGGTATGTAGGGCGTCACGCAGGAGGTAGTCAAGCCTATCCACGTCTAGGTCGCTGCTGATGAGCATGTTGTAGGTTACCTCCCTATGCCTGCCTTGGATTATGGCGGCAACCTCCCGCGGCTCGAGCCCATAGTCGCTAAGCGCCTCCCTAATGTGGGGATCCTCAGTAACTATCCAGTAGCTAATATCCTCGTGGGATACGCCGAACCTCTCGTGGAAGTACTCCTCTATAGCGTGCGAGTATGGTGTGTGGCCTATGTCGTGGAGCAGGGCCGCGGCTTTAAGCAACACGACATCGTCCCTCGGCACTATGCCGGCCCTAACGAACTTACGGGCAATCATATCCATTAAGTACATGGTGCCAAGCGAGTGTGAGAACCTAGTGTGGACCGCGCCTGGGTATACGAACCACGCCTGCGCAAGTTGCTTAATCCTCCTTAGCCTCTGGAAGGTTGGGGTGTCGACTAGCCTCAACTCGACGCCCGAGAGGGGTATGTACCCGTGCACCTCATCATACACGTACTTAACGCTACCGCCCGTAGTCAATAGCGACCCTAAAAGCAGAGTCTTTATAGGAGGTTATTAGCTCGCGCCTGCCCCGACCGCCCTGCCGGCCTTCACGAGCCTGCCGACTGCGGCAGCCGCGACCTCAACATCCCTCCTACGCGCCCACCTCCTAACCCTAAGCACCTCGGCAACAACGTCATCCGGCCTAGGATACACGTCGTACGCAAGCATTACGTAGCTTGATATGAGGTCGAGCGCCCTGCGTGGATGCAGGTTCGTGGCGCCGGCGACCTCCTCGATCAATGATCTAAGCCTGCGTGCGGCTGCGTCAATAGCCTCGCCCCCTAAGGCAGTGTCAGCGCATACTGAGGCATACGCCCTTAGCTCGGCAGCTAATGCCTTAGAGCGTGGGCCTCCGGCCAGCCAAGCAAATCTGTAGCCTAGGTTAAAGTTAAGGAGCTTCTGAGCCAGGTAGGTGACTTCATGAACCTCCCTGTCGCTGAAGCGTGCTGTCGCTAGGGCCTTCGCTGTTAGGGCTAAGGCTATACACGCCCTCCTCAAAACACTCTCCCGAAGTCCAACTCCTCAGGTATTAGTTAATAAGGTGGGTAGTTTTTGGGTGCGGCCTCAGACGTCTTCAGCGGTATTACCTTATGAGCAGTACTGACGATGCGGAATTCACTATTATCGACAGCGCTACGGACCCTATGCTCGCCTCGGGGCTGGCGCTCCTTCCCCTGGCCGATAGTATGACTAGGTCGTAGTCGCCCTCCTCTATGGTTTCCAGAATCTTGCTTGCTGCGGACTCGGTTGGAGTATCGACATCAACTACCGCTATCTCGACCTTAACGTTGCGGCGGGCAGCCCTCTCCTCAACAGCCTCGACTATAGGGTCGGTATCCCCTATGGTCCCATCATTAGCTATTATCACCGTCACCCTCGACCCATACCTTCTGGCGAAGTCTAGGCCGACCTCAAGTGCTTTGAAGCTGGCTGCCGACCCGTCGATGGGGACTAGCACCTTCCTGAAGAGGAAGCTTACCTCGTACGTCGGCTCCCTAACGTAGGTCACGGCATCCACCCCCCAATACCTAGGGCCTTGTCAGTTAACCTTATCGATTCCACCGGATCATCCGTGAGGCGCGTTACCGCCCTAATGGCGTCCACGTTCTCGGGAACTACTATGGCTTCCTGATGAACCATGTACGCTAAGCTAACCTCCTCACCCTCAACCCACACGCTGTCGCCCCAGACGACGACCTCGTAGATGTCGCCGCACCTGCCTAGATCCCTCGCAAGCTCCCTAACCTCCGCCGTTGATGTGGGGGCGTATGCGGAGTCAAGCAGGATGACCCTAGGGGTAGACCTCAGCGACTCTATGATCTCATCACGCCTTACGCCCCCATCTAGCCTGAAGTTGAGTATGTGTAGGTGCGCTAGCGTCGTTGGGGCGACCACCGCATAGGTGATTATGTCCAGCCAGTCCCCCACAACAGCCTTAACGTCTAGGGCGTGGTGCGACGGCGGCTTAACCGGCTTGAGGAGCAGACCCTCGATAGGGCCTTTCTTAACCTCCTTCAAGTCAGCCCCTCTCCTAACGATAACCCCCCTGACAGACCTGATCCTAGCTACCCTAGATACAGCGTATATCACCCTAAGCATGCCTGTAGTGTTGCATGACACCACACGCACGGCGTCCCTGCCCAGCGCCTCCCTGTAAGTGTGCAGGGCGTTGAAGCTGACCTCAGCAACGTCGCGGGCCTCACCGCCCTGAAATATCGCCTTAACGCCGGCCCGCCTGTATAGGCTGGCATACGAGGCACCGACACCGGCCGGTGTTGCATCCACTACCACATCAACGCTAGCTATGAGGTCGTCGATGGTGCCGGCAACTTTAATGCCCGCGTCCTCGAACATCTTCTCCTTACCCTCGGGAACGTATATCTTGAAGCCCTTAGCGACCGCTGAGAGCGCTTCCCAGGTGGGCTTAGTCTTAACTACGCCTACAACCTCCATATCGGGCTGCAGACTTACGGCCCACGCAACCCTCTTACCTATGGTTCCATACCCGTTAACACCTACGCGGACCTTCCTGCTCAACCTCCTCACCCCCTAAGAAACTTCTCGGCAGACTTCCTTAGGGCCGCGACTGCCGGGAGGGTCTCGCCGGAGAGGGCGAATAGCAGCGCGCCCCCGCCCGTAGATATGTGTATGCCCTCCCTCCTAACGCCCACGGATCTCATCATAGCGCCCAGGTGACCCCCGCCTATGACCACGAAGGCCCTGCTCATGAGGGCTGCTCTAAGCAGGTCCTCAGTCCCCGCCCTGAACCTCTCGTCCTCAATCCTCCCGGCAGGCCCCCGCATAACCACCACCTTAGCCTCCTTAATTAGTTCGGAGTACATGGCGGTTGTGTACGGCCCTATATCCATGGGCTTGCCCGTCAGGTTATGGACGGGCTCCTCAGCAACGCTTCCGTCATCCCTAAGCACCCTCAGGTCGTAGGGCGTGTCTATAGGGGCGCCTGAGAGTATGACCCTACGCGCCCTAGGTATTAGTGTGAGTAGTCCCTTCTCCTCAAGGAACTTCATAACGACCTTACCGACCCTGCCTCCCTTAGCTACGTGGAAGACAAGCCCTACGAGACCTGCCGTCAGTATGCGGTCGGCAACGCCTCTTTTAGTTAGGTACTCGACGATCCTTATCGTGTCCCTAACCTTAGCACCTCCCAGAACGAAAACCCTCGGAGGCTCGGACGCCTCGAGAACGCGTCTCAACGCATCCATCTCCCTCCTCATTAACTCGCCGGCGACGGACGGCAGCACCATGGGGAACCCCACTATCGAGGGCTGCGATCTGTGCGAAGTTGCGAATGCGTCGAATACGAAGGCGTTGAAGAGAGGGGCAAGCCTCCGCACAAGGTAGGTCCTAGCTTGAACCTCGGGTGGGGCCTCTATGATCTCCTCGGACACGAACCTAACGTTATCAAGCAGCAGTACCTCGCCGGGCTTGAGCTGCTTAATCCTCCTCCTGGCCTCCGGCCCCATAACATCGTCAACGAACCCGACATCCATACCGAGCAGTTGGGATAGCCTCTCCGCATGCGCGCTGAGGTCGCGGAAGTCGCTCGTGCCGGGCCTGCCTTGATGCGAGGTCAGCGTTACGGCGGCGCCCGCCTCAACAAGCTTCTTGACGGTCCCCACGTGCGCCCTTATCCTTGAGTCGTCGAGTATCCTTCCATCCTCGCTTATGGGGGAGTTGAAGTCCACACGCACTAGCACCTTCTTACCCTGAAGCGCGATATCATCTAAGCTTGGCAGACCTCGCTCCATCAGAACCCCCGAGACACTATACGTGGGTCCGGAGGTAATAAGTTAAGATTGTTCGCGGCCTCAACTACTACTGCCCGGAGTATGGGTTTGCGTAGCTCAAAACCCAG
>JAMOVB010000001.1 GCA_027061705.1 Desulfurococcales archaeon | reverse complement strand
GGTTACGAGGCCTATGTAGTCCATAACGGTCCTACCGCTCACCGTTACCTGCGAGCTCACGTAGCCCTGCGGCCCGGTAAGCTTCACAACGTACTTGCCTGGCGGGAGCCCTGCCGTGGACACTATTACTGTTCTGGCCCCGTGCGGCGGTATGGTTACGGGTAGGTTCGAATCCGTGAGTTTCAGGTTGTCTCCCCAGCCAATGTAGGCGTGGTCGAGGGTTACGGGCGTGTCCCCGTCATTGCTCACGAAGAGCACTAGATCGCCCTCCCAAACCCCCTGCTCAACCGCTAGGGATGCTATCCTGCCCGAAACCCTCTCGGAGCCGACGTACCCGCCGACGTAGCCTTTAGTGAACGAGTATGTGGCGATACCTACCGCTAGGCTGATCAGTATTAGGAGAGTAATCGACACTATCTTCGAGACCCCTCGACGGGCCGGGCCCTCCACCCGCACCCCCCGCTATGCTATATTAGTAGAGTTAATACACGTTTTGCATTATTTACTGATTCAGATATTATGACGAGCGCTTATTACGCAACACCGCCTCTAAAACCGTAGGTGAGGCCTGCTGGAGGGAAGGCCGATCCTCGGGTTAAGGCCCTACAGAATACCTAGGCTTATAGACTGCAACGCGTGCTCTAAAGCTCTGAGGCGCTCCGGCAGGCTGTTGATTATCGGCAGGTGTGTCGAGCGTGAGCATCCGAACGTTCTGGAGAGGTTTCGGGACTACGCTATTCTTTCGGTCTGTCTCGAGGAGGAGCATGTGAATTCAGTCGGGTTCAAACTCGCCGGCATGCTTGCGAGACTGGGTGAAGGTGTTGAGGAGGTTGCCGTACTAACCGTTGACGGCTCCCTTCACTGCGTCCAGCTACACTTCATGGTTGAGGAGGTGTTTAAGGTGTTAAGACCTGCTAGTATTCGTAGAAAACACTTCATCATAATACGCGGTGGTGTTGAGGAAATTCCGTTAGAGGCGGTCCGCACGGCTAGGTACTTATCTAAGGTTGCTAAGTTGTTAAAGCGTGAATGAACTTCGCGTAAGTACAGAAATCGTTTATTAGAACTCCCGGCAAGATAGGTTGGTGAGCTTACCTTGGCTAAAGCGGATGAGGGCCTTATTAGTAGGGCGGTTGATTACGCCCTATCGCTTGGGGCAAGCTATGCTGAGGCCAGGTACCAGAGAGACGTTACTGATGAGGTCGTGTTAAGGAATGGAAGGGTGGTTGGGGCCGGAAGCAATGTTAGGGAGGGTGTTGGCGTAAGGCTACTGGTTAAAGGCTCCCTAGGGTTTGCAGCAACGAATAACCTGACGTGGGAGGGGCTTAAGGAAGCTGTTGATAAGGCATTCGCTAGGGCGAGATCGGCGGCGCGCTTAAGGAAGGAGCCGATAGTATTCAGTGAGGAGCGGCTTGGCAGAGTGACTTACGAGGTGGTTGTTAAGGAGCCTTTAGAGAATCTCGATGCGGAAAGCATGATTAGGTACGGCAGGGAGGTTAGCGAGGCGATAATGTCGTCAGCAACTAAGGTTAAGGTCCCAGCCGTGATGATTGAGGCTTCAACGAACGTGGAGGAGAAGTTAATAATAAACTCGGACGGCGCTGTCGTGAGGTCCTTAATACCGCGTGTGGCGGTATTCGCGAATTTCGTCCTAGTGGATCCGCAGAAAGGCACGCTCCAGAGGATGATTGAGAAGGGAGGTAGCGGCGGTGCGGAACTTCCGAAGGAGTGGAGGCTCGCTGACGAGGTTAGGGATGAGGTTAGGAGGTTGGAGAACGTCCTTCTAAACGCTGTAGAGCCTCCGAAAGAGGCCGTCGACGTTGTGGTGGGGTCTGAGGTCGTAGGGTTGCTCGTGCATGAGTCGGCAGGCCATCCGATGGAGGCTGACAGGATATTGGGTAGGGAGGCGGCGCAGGCCGGTGAATCGTTCGTTAAGCCCGACATGATAGGGAAGTTCAGGATAGGTACGGAGTTAGCGACCGTTATTGAGGATCCGACAATACCTGGTAGCGCCGGCTACTACCTCTTCGACGATGAGGGCGTCCCCGCAAGGCCTAGGTACCTGTATAAGGAGGGGATAATAAACGAGCCGCTGCATAACAGGCATACGGCGAAAATATTCGGGACTAAGAGTAATGCCGCCGCTAGGGCTATGGATTACGCATCGGAACCTATAGTCAGGATGAGTAACACCTACCTGAAACCGGGCGATATGAGCTTCGAGGAGCTTATTGAGGACGTGAGGCTGGGCGTGTTCATAAGGTCGTACATGGAGTGGAATATCGATGACGCCAGATGGAACCAGAGGTACGTTGGGCTTGAAGCATATATGATTAGGAACGGCGAGCTCGCCGAACCCGTGAGGAACCCTGTCCTGGAGATAACGACGAAGGGCTTCTACAGCAGCATAGTTGGTGTAGATAGGAACCTCAGGTTCTACCTAGGCCTGTGCGGCAAGGGCGAGCCGGCTCAAGGCGTTCCCGTATGGTTTGGCGGGCCGGACGTCCGCCTATCCAAGATTAAGCTGGGGGTGATCGCGTAATGGTAGACGCCCTTGCAGTAGCTAAGGAAATACTCGGTAAGCTCAAGCCTAGATTCACGGACGTGGCGGTTAGGGTTGAGCTAATAGACAGCGTCATGGTTAAGCTATGGAATAGTGAACCGTCAATCACGCAGTCATGGATAGAGACTAGGGTGGGGCTATACCTAACCAAGGACGGCAAGGTATTCGTGACCGAGGTAAGCCTGCCCAACGTGGGTAGCGTTGAGGACCTCGCCAGAAGAGTTGAGAAGGTTGTGAGCGCTCTAGAGCCCTCCGAATTCTACGCCCCGCTACCTGAGCCTCAAACCTACACACCGCTTGAGGGGATATACGACCCTAACGTGGTTAAGGCGATGGATGATCCGGGAAGGTATGTGGAGCTCATGGTCGACGCAGCACTGGCTGAGGGTGTCGATAGGGTTGCCGGGACGTTAGTTCTGGGGCGTGAGTTCATAGGCTTAGCGACAAGCACGGGCTTCGAAGGTAGTGAGGAGGGAACCGAGGTTGAGGCTTACCTGAGGTCCTTTAAGGGTGAGTTCAGTGGGCATTGGGCGTACGGTAGCAGGAGGCTTGATGAGCAGGCGATTAAGGAGGTGGGTAGGAGGTCGGGTTACTACGCGACGCTGGCGTCCAGTAAGGCGAGCTTCACGCCCGGTAAGTATGACGTCGTACTATCACCGCTCGTTGTAGGCAACCTGGCAAACACCGTAATGTTCATGGCGTCAGCCATGGCCGCGGCTGTAGGTATGTCGATGTTCATGAAGTTCAAGCCCGGCGATAGGATCGGGTCGGAGCACGTTACCATAGCCGACGCGCCGAGGGACCCGCTCCTAGCCGGGTCAAGATCCTTCGACGATGAGGGCGTGCCAACCTACGATAAGGCGGTGATAGAGAAGGGCGTGTTCAAAACACTGCTTCACTCCACGGGCACGGCTGCGAAGATGGGCGCTAAGTCGACAGGTAATGCTGGGTGGCTAATGCCCCATGCTTGGAACATTCACGTGAGTCCCGGCGAATTCGCTAGCGAGGAGGAGCTGATTAGCGAGCTGGGGGACGGGATAGTAATAACTAATAACTGGTATACCAGAATGCAGAACTATGTTGAGGGGATATTCTCAACGGTCAGTAGGGATGCGGCGTTCCTAGTCCGCAACGGTGAGATAGTGGGTTACTTAACGAGGATAAGGCTTGCCGACAAGCTCCCCAACCTCCTGCGGGGGTGGGTTGCAGCGACTCGCGACACCTACCTGATAAAGTGGTGGGAGGTGGAGACGCCGACCAAGGCTCCCTACGTGCTTGTGAGGAATGTGAACTTAACTAAGCCGACAATATAGCCTCAAAGTAAAAACAATTCTTTTCCCCAGCTTCCAAGACCCGTTCCTACGGCGCGCATCAGCCGCTAATTTCAAGCTGGTGCGGGAGGCTTACTTCTTACCTCTGAGCCTCTTCTCACGGAAGAGCCTAGTGCTGAAGTACCTGGCAGCGTAGTCCGGCAGTATCGTAACTATCTTCGAGCCCTCCGGCAGCTTATGCTTGCGCGCTACCTTAATCGCGGCGACTACGTTAGCTCCTGACGATATGCCGACGGCGAGGCCCTCCTCCCTAGCAAGCCTCTTAGCCATTTCTATGGCCTCATCGGACGTCACTGTTACGAAGTCATCTATTAAGTGCTTATACCTCTTGATGATGTTGGGGACGAACCCGTCGCCAACGCCCTCTATCTCGTGGCGGCCCCAAGGCCCTTCCCTACCCTCGTGGAACCAGTAGTACGCTACGGGGCACTCGGCGGGCTCAGCACCGACTATGAGGGTGTTGGGGTTAACCTCCTTAAGCCTCTTGGCCACACCCACTAGCGTGCCTCCAGTGCCCACGTGCGCTACGAAAGCATCTATC